>JAKQCH010000262.1 GCA_029573825.1 Spirochaetota bacterium
CTCCTCGGGCGCAATGGCTCCGGTGAGCGGAGAATGGAAAACATTCAGGGCACCTGCTACGAGTTCATTGCAACTGACACCAGTGAGGGGAGTCATGCCCATACATTATGCAGGATGGTCTATTCCAGGGATGCGCTCCTCGCACCGCTCACACGTATGGAACACCTGGCATACCTGGTTATTGCGGCCGCTGTTCTCATCGCATGTCTTCTTGGCGCGGTGTTCAGCAGGTCCCTTACGGGCCCGATTATGAAGATTGTGCGGGGTACGGAGATAATCGGAAACGGAGATCTCTCGCACCGAATTGATATCCAGTCCAGAGACGAGATCGGGCTCCTTTCCCATAAGTTCAATACCATGACGGAACGCCTCCTGGAAAGCACATCGTTTCTTGACTGCATTCTTCAGTCCATGCCTTCCGCACTCATCGCGGTATCAGGAGACGGGGATATTATACTCTGGAACTCCCTTGCGGCAACATATTTCGGGCTTGATCAGGATGAAGCGGCCGGGGAAAACCTCTTCTGCTGTGTCCCGCAGTTCGCCGCCTTCGAAGCTGACTGCAGTGATGTGATGAAAACCAGAATGCCGAAATCTCTTTTTTATGCGCAGTTTCAGGATATGCCGGGAGAGTTCTTTGATATACATTTCTTCCCCATCATTACATACCGTGAGAACGATGTGGTAATCCGAATCGACCCTGTTACCGAAAAGGTCCAGAAGGAGTCACAGCTGCGCCAGGCGCAGAAGATGGAGATGATCGGAACCCTCGCCGGCGGTATCGCACACGACTTCAACAATCTGCTCGCGGCCATTCTTGGTACCGCATCGCTTCTCAGGCACCGGATTTACAAAAACCGCTGTGATTTTCCAATGGTCCTTGATAATATTTCCAACATTGAAGAGGCCGGTGAATCGGCGGCGGATCTGGTGAAACAGATACTCTCACTCGCGAATTCACGGGATGCAGTGGCGTATGAAAATGTGAACATTGTGCTCAGCATAAAACGGGTGCAGAAAATCTGTTCCAAGACTTTCAATAAAACTGTTTCCGTGAAAGCGGATCTGGCACATCAGCACTGTTATGTCCATGGCAACTCGACCCAGATTGAGCAGGTGCTCCTGAACCTCTGCATAAACGCCTATCACGCCCTGACCCTCATGAAAGAGGACCGGGAGCAGGGAGGGGATGTGCGTATTTCGATTGAACCGGTTACCATGGACAATTTTATGATGGAGCAGTATCCCCGGGCACGGGCAATACCCTACTGGGCGGTCCGTGTTGAGGACAGTGGTGTCGGAATAGCGGCAGATAATTTAGAAAAAATATTTGATCCCTTTTTCACAACAAAAAAGAAAGGTACCGGTACAGGACTTGGACTTTCTGTTGTATATAATATTGTAATGCAGCACGAAGGTTTTATTGATGTTGTATCAGATCCCGGAGTCGGATCATGCTTTACCATATTTCTGCCGGTTCTGGAGGGCGGTGCTGAAGTGCAGGGTGCAGTCGGTGATGAAGATCCGGTTTCCGGTATCGGCAGGGTCCTTCTCATCGAGGATGATTTACATGTGCGGAATATCACAGAAAAGATGCTCACGGAATGCGGGTATACGGTGTGTGCGGTAAAAGACGGTTCAGAGGGACTTGCCCTGCTGAAGAGGCCGGATGTTCAGGTGGATGTCGTCGTCCTTGACGCTGTCCTCCCCGGAGCACAGGGGAA
>JAKQCH010000304.1 GCA_029573825.1 Spirochaetota bacterium
TTCCGCCGGAATTGAGAGCTCCCGCACAGATCTGAAAATGAGATCAAGCTTTA
This sequence comes from Spirochaetota bacterium, assembly GCA_029573825.1. Taxonomy (GTDB): domain Bacteria; phylum Spirochaetota; class UBA4802; order UBA4802; family JAGODF01; genus JAKQCH01. The sequence goes on from JAKQCH010000304.1 coordinate 54, forward strand.
TCGTTTCGCCGGGTGATGTTTTTTTATTGATAATAATGTCATACGCATTTTCCAGAACAGAGTTGTCAGAATTCAGGGCCTCCCTGATTTTGAAGGCGACATCCTTTCCCTCCACGGAAACCTTTCCCTCCGGAAATTCTGTATTTTTATTAAACTTCATAATTCGCCGTAAAATATTTCTGCTTCCCTGATCCTTCAGGACAATTGTGATGTAGTCAATTTCCTCAAGGGACGTATTGCTGTCCCGGTATCGCGAAAGTTCAGTATGGAAGGCAAGTTCTTCGATGGTGAAGGTGCCGTTATCGACCAGTTCCCCGACAGAAAATTCAGCCTGTTTACGGGCAGCGTCAGGCGCTGCCGAATCTTCCTGCCCGGCGATGTCGATATGGTGTCCGGGAACAAAGAATCTCAGTGATTGCCGGTAATTTGGCGGGAGAGAATTTTTCTCCACATGAATTGAAAGATGAGTTTTCCCATGCCAGCGTGCCGGGTAGTATATCCATCTGTCATTTCCGCCGACAACATCCCTGTCGGTGAGGATACCGGCGCCGTTTACCACTACATCGGTGACCATCTCCGGACGGGTGTATTTCCTGTCAATTTCCACAGGGAGCTGTATCTGCACAATCTGTTTTTCAACAGGAAGGCTCCACTGGAGCGGCGCCCACCAGAAGATACCGAAGGGCTTTCCACGGACCGACGTTGAATCGAACAGCGGACGTTCCTGCGCATACCTGATGCGGAGCGTGTAGTCATGTCCCGGTGAAGTGGTAATGCCGAACCGGGCTGTGTAAAATCCGTTTCCCTTCGGTTCCATGGTAACGGAAAACTTTTTGCCGTTATACAGTCCGTATGATTCAAGAAACCTGACCGGTTCAATGAACTGTCCGATAGTCCGTATCATGTCACGGGATTCGTGGTCGGTGAATTTCAGGGTGTAGAGAATATCCCCCCTTCCGGATTTGTCGATGTTCAGGTGATATTCCGCATTCCGGAGAGATACCGTTGCACCATACAACATCGATGCAGACACGGCAATAATAACGAAACACACGCACGCAATCATTGTTCCCGGAATCTTTTTCATTGCTGTACCCGTGACGCAAAAGATATAATGCTGTTGCTGAAACTGTTATTAATGATAGTAACTGCCAAAATCATTTGCTGTCAAGAAGTATTATATACCGCATTGCAGCGGGAATATTTACTAAATATTCAGAAAAACCTCACAACAGAAATGAAATCTTTATTATCCCTTAACTGCGTGTTTTCATATTCCATACAAATATTAAAATCACATAAATCAAGGGAGGTTTTAGTGAACAAAAAGAACAAACAACCATGGATTGAAGTCTATTATAAACCGGGATTGAGCATGAATGATGCCGAACTGGATGATTTCACCGGCAAGATCAAAAAAACGGCTCAATTCTGTTTTACATCCCTCCCCGATTATCAGGTTATGAGGGGCACAAGAGAGGAACTGAGCGACAAGGTGATTGCGGTTGCGTGGAGTAACAGTGACCGGTCACAGGTTGACGGGTTCTGCTCTTCAGTGCTTTTACCTGTTGAGAGAATCGGCGAAGTACTGCATCTCGGGCTCACGTGTGTCCGGCCTGAAGCCCGAAGTCGTGGACTTACCCACGTGCTAATCCATAAGGCGGTGGCAAGCCAGCTTTTACGCACCAGTCCACTCATTGGTAAACTGTGGATTTCCAACTGCGCGGCAGTACTCAGCAGTCTTGTTAATGTTGCGGTGTATTTTGAAAATGTGTATCCCAGCCCTTTTCACAGAAGCAGAAAAACAAATGAACATGTAATGATAAGTGATGCCATCAACAGATATCACCGTGACAAAATGTATATCAACCGCGAAGCGGAATTTGATCCGGATGATTTTATCTTCCGTGGAAGTGTTAACGGCACAGTTTTCCAGAAGGACAGCAGCGATTGTACATATCATCACCGCAACAAGATACTCAACCGTTACTATCAGCACTTAATGGATTTCAACAGAGGTGATGAAATATTGCAAATAGGTTATGCAAGCACCTTCGCTGCTATCAGACACATGCTCAGAATAAATAACAGAAGAATCCATTCGTCGTATCTTGAGGTGCCGGTGCACACTCGGGGAAGAATGGCGCAGACAGCATGAAACATCTATTTGACGCAGCCCTGTTTCTTGTACGGGTCACCTCCGGGCGATGCGGGGAAACCGTCTGCCGTGACATCATGCTGGAGACAGAGAGCAGTGTCATTCCGGCGAAAGTATATCAACACCCTGACACCAAAAAAATCACGGGTACCGTTATTTCTGTTGCTGGTCTTTCCGTGTACGGTATCGACGACCCGAGGATCGTGCTTCTCAACAGGGCAATAGCCAGGTCCGGATTTCTGGTGATATCCCCGCTGTTTCAGGAAATCAGGACATTTACCATCACCTCAGCCAGCATTGACCACCTTGTTGAAGCATCCCATGCGGTAATGCAGCGGAAAGAGTTATGCCCTTCCGGGACAGTTTCCTTCATCGCACCTTCTTTTTCCGGCGGGATATGTCTCGCCGCAGCGGCAAAAAGGGAAAATGCCGGCAGGATTGATGCGGTGTGTACTATCGGAACATTCAGCAATGTCCGGAATGTGCTGCGGTATTTAATGGAATCGCCGGAAAGCGATGAATACGGACGTTTGATAGTATTGAAGAACTTTATCCACTACGCACTTGGAATGTGCCCTGAACTGGAACGCGCCCTGGAACTCGCATATCTTGATAACGGTTACCAGCGGGAGAGTGGGGAACTTGATTCCTGGCTCACCGGTATGTCTCACCTGAACCGGCTGCTCTTTTTCAAACTCATGAATGACATAGAATTCCGGACAGCAGTGTGGGAAGATATTGAAAATAAAATGCGTCATGAACTTGATATCTTTGAACAGCTTGATGTTGTCAGTCTCGCCGGTACAATTTCCGGCCACTGCGTATTTATTCACGGAGAACGGGACGATGTTATACCTCCCTCTGAATCGGTTATGATGCATGAAGCGGTGCTCCGTGCAGGAGGGGAATCGACCCTGGCGGTTACTCCCCTCATCTCCCACGGAGACACGCGATATACGATTACCATGCTTCCCAAACTGCTGAAACTGATCAGTGCATTCGGCAATTTTTTCAGGTCTGCCTCCGTCCCCCCTCTTGCTCTGCACAGAGCCATGCGAACAGATATAGTATAAAATTTTTTTGCAACTGGTACTGTTTTTTTCTGTCATTTTTTATTCATGAAAAATAATGTGCGCAGAAAAAGCGTAAATGGAGCCATGATGAAAGATTACAGAGTTGAGCGGGACCTCCGGGCTGCAAGTGTGGAGTTATTCGAAAAATTTAAGGGTAACATACTATTCCGTTATAACGGGAAGGATATTTCATTTGAAGAAACATTTCAAAGAGTTATTAAAAGGGCCGCATTCATTAAAAAGCAGGGATTAAAAAAGGGCGACATTGTCGGGATACTTTCCGCGAATTCACCTGAATGGTGTTCAACCTTCCTTGCAGTGACATCAACCGGGGCAATTGCCCTTCCCCTTGATACCAACCTTTCCAAAAAGCAGCATGAAGATATGCTCCGTGCTGCCGGGGCAAAGGCGGTTTTTACCGGTGAGGGGTTTCATGGGAAATACAGGGTTTCATCATATAACATTGACACGATAGAAAAAACAGGACCCCGCACCAGGCTTCCTGAGGTTTCCTGTTCCCCTGATGATATCGCAGTATTACTATTCACATCGGGAACCACGGGAACTCCCAAGATCGTTTCCCTCTCCCACAGGAATATACTTCATATTGCCTATGTCTGCACCGACCTCGAGGAGTATTCTCCCGATGACCAGACCCTTGCGATACTGCCGCTCTTTCATGTATACGCCCTGGAATCGACATTCATGGCCCCTCTTGTAACCGGCAGTATGATTGTGATGCAGAATTCTCTCAGGGGACCGGATATTATGAAAAGTCTCGCTGACAACGATATTACAATTTTCCCCGCGGCACCTATAATGTGGGAACTCTTTTTCAACGCAATCGCAAACAGGGCACGCGGTGAATCTGAAAAAAAATATAAACTGTTTATGTTTCTGGTGAATAACGCGCCGCTTTTAAGGGCGTTAGGGCTGGGATTTCTTCTGAATAAAATATTTGCCCCTGTGCACAATGTTTTTGGATTTTCGCACCGCTTTTTTATAAGCGGCGGCGCGCCCATGAAGAAGGAGTATTTCAACTGGTATAAGAACATGGGATTCAACATTATGGAGGGATACGGCCTCTCTGAAACAACGGGTCCCATCGCCATCCCGTATTATAAAAACGCGAAGGCAGGGTCCGTGGGCTCACCCATCAAGGGGAATGAGGTTATTGTTAAGAACATCAACAGGGACGGTATCGGTGAAATTTATCTCCGCGGTCCGGCGGTAAGTCCAGGCTATTTCAGGAATGATGAGGCCAACAGAAAATCCTTTGATGAAGAGGGATACTTCAACACCGGAGACCTCGGAAGGGTCGACGGGAAAGGTAATATCTATATTACAGGTCGCCTCAAGAATGTCATTGTCCTGGATTCCGGAAAAAATGTGTATCCGGAAGAGCTGGAGTTCTTTTATCGGAACTCTCCGAAAATCAGTGAAATCGCAGTTTTTGAAAGGCAAATCCAGGGCAGGACATCTATTTATGCCGTAATAGTGCCCTGCAAAAAAAATAACAGCAGTTATACTGAAATCAAATCCGAAATTGAAATATTGAACAAAGAACTCCCGGACTACAAGCGGATTAAAAACTTCTCCCTGTCATTCGATGATCTTCCAAAGAATTCCACCAGGAAGATACTGTATGCTGAAGTAATTAAACTGCTGGAAGCGGGGAATTACCAGACAGGGGCGGAAGACAGTGTTGTGCTGAAGGATGTGCTCCGGGGAACAGGCCCGAAGGAGGAAAGAATAGTCACGCTGCTTAAGAAAAAATTGGGTGCCGATATGCTTTTCACAAACAGCACGCTTTCGGACTTCAATGTTGATTCTCTCGGTTTTATTGACCTGATTGTATATCTCGAACAGAACCTCAACACGGCAATAGACTCGAAGGTGTTCCTGACAAAAGAAACTCTTGGTGAACTACTTCTGTATCTTTCATCTCTGGAGGAAGAACAGGGTTCATCGCTTGACGATAAAATTCTGAAAGGAGAAATAACGTTTAAACCGAACAAAATATTCAACCCTTTTCATCACATTGTTCTTGCCCTGCTCAGGATAACATCAAAAGTATTGTGGGGCGTGGAAGTCCGCAACCCTGAACGGTTCAGGCTTCACAACACAATTCTTGTTTCAAACCATCAGTCGTATCTTGACATGATCTGGATCGCCTCCGCGATACCTGGAAAATACCGCAAAGACATCTACGTGACGGGGAAAAGGAGACTTTCGTTTCTGCGGTTCATTTTTCCGATTCTGCCGATCATCTATGTAGATGAAACAAATGGAATTGAGGTCCTCAAGGCGAGTGCGGATATTCTCCGTCAGGGGAAAACCCTTGTGGTATTTCCGGAAGGTACCCGGACTGAAGACGGAAGTCTCAATGAATTCATGAGCGGCGCGGCGTTTCTCGCGAAAAATCTCGGCAAGAAAGTATTGCCTGTTTCTGTATCCGGTTCTTTTGAAATATGGCCAAGGCAGAATACTCTACCAGAATTTTTTACACGGAAAAATGGCTGTCTTACTATCGGTGAAACCATTGATCCCGCGACATACGACAGTGTTGACGCGCTCAATGAAGCGATGTTCAATGCTGTTGAGGCGGGCATTATCCGGAAGTCGAAAAACGATTAGAGTGGAACCGCAGTGTTCTGTACTCTTTTTTTGTACGATCAGATTCCATTATTCAGGATAATTATTGCCGATAGAAGTAATTCTTGACAATAGATCTATACTGTGAAATCATTCAAGAATGTTATTATTATAAGGAGTGCCGCCATGTTGCTTGAAATGTTAGGATCAAAATATCCTGTTATCCAGGGGCCCATCGGTGCAATAAATGACCCCTCCTTTGTTGCCTCAATTTCTGAAGCAGGCGGGTACGGAATGCTTGCACTCGGTTTTATGCCGACCGTTGATGACGCGAAAAAGCTTATTGACGAAGTGAAAGCAAAAACAGACAAACCATTCGGCGCGAACATTATGATCATCAACCCGCTGAATGAAAAGATACTCCCGCTTCTCGCGGAGGCCGGGGTAAAAACAGTAACCACCTCGGTTGGTTTCCCGGGGAAGATATATCCCCTCATCCATGAACTCGGCATGAAAGGCCTCCATGTGCTGCTGTCATTGAAGCACGCCGTCAGCGCCGAAGACGCCGGTGCTGACGGTATCGTCGTCGCGGGTTCCGAGGCAGGAGGGCTCCGCTCCACAAATCCCGAATCATCCACCATGATCCTTGTTCCCCTGATCGCTGACCATGTAAAAATTCCCATTGTCGCCGCCGGCGGCATCGCTGATTCACGGGGATACCGTGCAGCCCTTGCCCTTGGCGCCCAGGGTGTGCAGCTTGGGACGCGGCTCATGGCATCAGCTGAATGCCCTATCCATCCGAAATGGAAGGAACAAATTCTGCAGTGCCAGGATGGAGGAACAGCGCTCCTCCCCGTTGACAACATGATGATGCGGGCAATTATCACCCCTCAGCTGAAAGCCCGGATTGAGTCACCCGGCTTTGATATGAAAAAAGAATTTCAATTGAAAAACGCCTCAAAAGCGTGGAACAGCGCGGAATTTGAACTTGTACCCGCCGGTGCCGGTCAGGCCGCGGCGCTTATCAACGACATCAAACCGGTGAAGGAAATCATTGAGGAAATGGTGTCCTGATTAAAAAAGTGAATCGATTATCAGAGTGATAATTTCGGTTCACCGACCTTTATTATTTTACCGCATTCCGGGCATGGAACCTGCATATCCCGTACGATACTGCAGCGCTGGTATTCCCACCCGTAGCCGCAGTCGCAGGTACCGGTGAATGTCTCATAGGTTATGGGTATCTCAAGATCAAGGGAAAGCTGTTTTTCCATGGCCCTGCCCTCCTCACAGGTATCGCACACTGTGATATAACATTACATGCCTTTTCCGACAATCCGGAGAAAAAATGAATTTGTCAATACAATTCAGCTGTCCGGGAAAGATATATCAGCGGAATTTTTTGGCGTATCTGGCTGCCTCAAGTCCGGCAACACACCCTTCACCCACCGCCTTTGCTATCTGCCAGGGTGGACCGCAGATATCACCGGCGGCGTAGATTCCGGGAACGTTTGTTTCCTGTTTCCGATTTACTTCAATATGTCTGAAGTTTTCATCCATCTGTATTCCAAGAAACCCCGCAAGCTCCATTGCCCCCTTCGCGCCGAGTTCTATAAAGACACCATCGACCGCAAGGGACACATTGTTGTCAAGAAGTACGCTCTGCACTGCATTATCACCCCGTATCTCCTTAATTTTTCTCCCCTCATGGGTTTTAACGGCGCTCTCACGCAACTGACGTTCAAGCAGCTCATCAACATTGATTTTTTCCGATATAAGGTGCACGGTATCGGTATAAGAGGTCAGAGTCAGCGCACCATGTACCGCCGCGCTTCCATTGCCGGTAATCGCGACTGGCCTGTTTTTGTAAAAATTCGCGTCACAGTCCACGCAATAGCTGACACCGTATCCCCGGAGAGCGTTTTCACCGGGCACGTTCAGATTGTTCCGCGTGATACCGATGGTGAAAATCAATGACCTCGCGTTATAGACCGTTCCGCGTTCGCTTGTAACGCTGATCAGATCATCCTTCATCGATGTCGCCAGAACATCCTCCTCAATGAAATCCGCACCGAAACGACGGGCCTGTTCAATCCCCTGTTGCAGCAGCTCGTCGCCGGATATATTGGGAAGACAGCAGTAATTTTCAATATGGGCCCTGTAAATGCTGCTCTGTTCCCGCTTTCCCAGTACAAGCACGGAAACTTTCGAACGCGCCCCATGGATCGCCGCCTGAAGACCCGCAGGGCCGGTCCCAAGGATTATCACTTCATATTCTTTGGTGTTCATCTGTTTGCTCCATTATAAAGACATTTCTAAAAACATCACAACCAGAGAGCACGCTTCTGGTGTCACTGCTTTCTCATCACTGATGCACCTACTCCACCTCGACACACACAATGCAGACATCGTCGGCAAACCGCGTCGTACCGCTCCAGGATACGAGAGTTTTTCTGAGATTCTCAATTATCCGGCGGCTTGAAAAATCCCTCTGATGCGGGAGCACGTTCTCCAAAAGTAGGTCCTCGAAGCTTTCATGGATACCATCACCGCCTTTTTCTTCAACCAGACCGTCGGTGTAAAAAATAAACCTGTCCCCTTTTTCGCTCACCCTGGTCTGATTCGAATATGCTTTTCCCGTATTGAGAAGAAATTCATTATCCGCGATTGCGAGTGGAATGGATTTCGCATCGTCAATTAAAGAAATGCCCTTTGATTTCAGATGATACGGGGGATTATGGCCGGCGCTGGAATACAGGAGTGAACGGTTTTCCATATTATATATCCCGTAAAATGCGGTTATGAAATGTTCCGCGGTTTTCCCATAGAGGAGACCGTTGAGATACATCAAAAGATTCGCGGGATCGTTCCTGGTCTGCCCCGACTGGAGGATCATTGTTTTCACCATTGAAGTTATAAAGGCTGCCGGAACCCCGTGCCCTGTAACATCACTGAGGAAAATTCCTATCTTTGAGGGGTCACGGAATTCGAGAAAATCGAAAAAGTCACCTCCCACCTCCTCCATCGGCTTATAAAGTGTATGAATGAAAGGGAACGGACTGGTCTGAGGTATTAACTGCTCCTGTATCCTTCGGGCGATTTTCATATCGTTTTCAATAATTGTATTCCTTTCTTTCAGGAGGTTCCGCTCATTCTTTAATTCCTCTGTTTTATCCATCAGCTTCCGGTACAGACTATTCGCTGTTATTATCATTACTGTGGAAACGAGAAGCAGAACAAAATTTGTTAAAAGCACTGTCCACTGATTAATGGGTACGCTTACATGATCTGCTCCATACAGAATATTGATCTGAGGAAGCTGACCAAGATGTATAAACAACAGCATCGCATTATAAAAAACAACACAGCTAACGGCCGCAAATACCCCGAATTGCATTGTCGTATAAAGGGAAGCCTGTATTATAAAAATAACATAGCTCAGCATCATAAATGAGTTGGCCCCGCCGGTAATATAAATTGAGATTGTATAGAGCGCCGCATCCATCACAATTCGGAGAAACCGCAGGTTTTCCCAATATATTATCGGGGCATTCAATTCAACAAGGGCGATCCAGATAATGCTGAGGCCAATATGTGCGGCAAAAAAAACAAGAAGAAATCCCTTGACCTTAAATATTACAAACGCAAATAATACGAGGCTCCACACGAGGCGTGCAATGTAGTTATTTCGGTACTTCTTTTTTATTAAAATAATATCTGATGGTTCCACGAGCAGCCGATTGTATCAGGATTTTCCCATAAACGATTATTCACTATCAGCAACTAACCCGGCACGTCAACTCATTTTCATGATAGATAAAACCTGTTATAAATGTCATGGGCTATTAAATATTATCATGCACTGAACATAATAATTGTATTTGCAGTTGACATTCCGCCGGAATCCGATAAAATAAACACAAATATTTAATAGATAATCATAATATGACAACGCCGGATAAAACGATACTTCTCGTTGAAGACGAAATCTTCATCGCCATGGCTGAAGAGCAGATGCTCCGGAACAACAGCTATGAAGTTATATCTGTAATGAACGGAGAGGACGCAGTGTCCTGTGTCCGGAACAATCCGGGAATCAACCTTGTACTGATGGATATCGACCTGGGAAAGGGAATTGACGGAACAGAAGCCGCACGCCGGATATTGACCGAGCATACTGTTCCAATCGTATTCCTTACTTCGCACTCCGAGCGCGAAATGGTTGAACGGGTACGCGGCATCACCAGATACGGTTATGTCATAAAAAACTCCGGCGAGTTTGTTCTCCTTTCATCCATAGAAATGGCCATTGAACTTTTTGGAGCACATCAAAATATTGAAAATTCGATTCAGAATGATATAGACCACAGGAATACTGAAGACAGACTCGGTAGTTCTGAACCAGCAGTGAGAGCATTACTGGACGCATCGCCGGATACTGTTTTGCTTATCGATATACATGGTACGACCCTTGCGTTAAATTCGAAAGCTGCGGAACGACTTCACATGTCAGTTGACGATGTTATAGGCAAAAACCAGTTTGATCTTCTCCCCCGTGATATCGCGGCATCAAGAAAGAAATATTTAGATACAGCTCTGCAGACTGGCAAAACCGTGAATATTGCTGATGAACGTGACGGCATGTACCTTGAAAGTACAATTTACCCCATACGTGATGATGATAGCGGGAAAATAACAAGAGTCGCTATCTACAGTCGTGATGTCACGGAAATCCGCACATCACACGAACACATCCGGATGCTTGCGGACCTTGTCGATATCGCCCCGGCATCTATAACTGTTCATGACAGTGAAGGGAACTTCATATATGCAAATCAAAAAACCCTCGAGCTCCACGGATATACAAGGGAGGAGTTCCTGAAACTACATCTTCAGGAACTTGATGCCCCTGAAAGCGCCGTGTTGATGAAACCCAGAATACAGGAACTCATTGAGAAAGGTGAATTGTCCTTTGAGGTAGTGCACTTGCGGAAAGACGGTACCCCAATCCCCATGCAAGTTTTAAACAAATTGACCACCATCGCAGGAAAACCGGCAATATTGAGCGTCGGTATCGACTTAACAGAAAAGAAACGACTTGAAAATGAATTCCATGAACTGCATTCCATTCTAAAGGAAACACAGAAGATTTCCGGTACAGGAGGTTGGGTATATGATGCCGGTACAGGGAAAATGACATGGACCGATGAAGTGTATGAAATTTACGGTGTGGGCGATGATTTCGATCCCAACAATATCAGTGCGGATTTATCGTTTTATCCACCTGAATGGAGAACTGTTATCGAAGAGGCATTCAACGATGCGCTGCATCGCGGTATTCCTTATGATCTGGAAATCGAGCTGATCAGGGGAAATGGCGAAGTAATATGGGTGCGGACAATCGGCAGACCTGTCATGGAAAATGGAAAAATTATACGGGTCCAGGGGAACCTTGTAAACATTGATCAGCGCAAAAAAAATGAAGAAGAAATTCGCAGGCTCCTCAAAGAAAAGGAGCTTATCCTGCGGGAAACGCATCATCGCATAAAAAACAATATGGGGGTGATAATGAGCATGCTGTATCTGCAGGCGACGGCGACAGAAAATGAACAGGTCACCGCGGCGCTGAATGACGCTCATGGCCGTATTCAGAGTATGATGCTGATATATGAAAAACTCTACAAATCCTCTGACTTCAGCAATATATCGTCCCGTGAATATTTAAACGATCTTATTGAAGGGATCGGTTCCACCGTTCCTGAAATTTTCAATGTGACAATAAAAATGAATATTGAAGACCATACACTTGATTCAAAAATTCTTTTCCCCCTCGGCGTTATCATCAATGAGCTGGTGACGAATTCCCTGAAATATGCGTTTCCGGATAACCATGAAGGCGAAATCGATATATCCTTTACGCTGCATTCCGGCACGACCTTCGAACTGAAAGTTGGCGATAACGGTGTCGGATTCACGGTTTCTGACAGAAAAACAACAAATTCAGGATTCGGGCTGGATGTTGTCAACAGACTTGTGGCGCAAATCAAGGGAACAATTACCAGGGATGATACAAACGGAGCAATATACCGCATTGTATTTCCAATTCCGGAAGATGTATGATAAATGACAATCGACGAACCATTCTCCTTGTTGAAGATGAGGCAATTATCTCATTCACAGAAGAGGAGACGCTCCGGAGTTTCGGTTATGAGGTTATTACCGCTTCTTCCGGTGAGGAAGCGGTGGAGATCGCGGCGAACAATGAAATGATTGATCTCGTCCTCATGGATATTGATCTCGGCGAAGGCATGGACGGAACCAGCGCCGCTAAAGAAATCCTTGGCATACGCACTATTCCCATAGTTTTTCTCACCTCTCATTCCGAATTTTCCATGGTAGAGAAAGTCCGCGGCATCACCCGGTACGGATATGTTATAAAGAACTCCGGGGACTTCGTGCTGCAGTCTTCAATAGAGATGGCTTTTGAACTGTTTAATGCCCATTCTATCGCCACGATGAGAAACCGGGAACTTGCCGTATTAAATGAAGAGCTTAAT
>JAKQCH010000289.1 GCA_029573825.1 Spirochaetota bacterium
GACCGAAGGTGAGGACAAGCCGATAAAGTACCCCCTGATGTTCAACTCCTCGCGGACCATGGTGCTCAGCAAGACCGACCTCCTTCCCTATTTACCGTATAATATCGACACGGCGATTGCGAACGCGCGGAGGGCAAATCCCGACATCACGATTATAAAGACAAGCGCCCTCAGCGGAGACGGCATCGGAGACCTTCTGGACCACCTGAGAAAAAATATCGACCGCAAAAAAAGCGCGTAAGATGATGAACAGGCCGGTATACCGGGGACAGGGGACACTGTGAGAACGAAAATACTGCAGCAGCTCCTGGATGCGCTGAAAAAAACACTGCCGGAAGGTTCCGTGTACAGCGACAGCGATTTTCTGGCACCCTATTCCGCTGACGAGGCCCCTGATCTCTCAGCGTCGCCGGACATTGTTGTGAAAGCGCGCGACACACAGGCGGTGTCCGACACGCTCCGCCTCTGTTCACAGTTTAAGGTTCCGGTTACCACACGGGGGACCGGCACCGGCGTCACAGGTGGTTCTGTCGCCATACGGGGCGGTGTGGTGCTCACCTGCGAAGGCATGAACCGCATTCTTGAAATTGACCGTGAGAACATGACCTGCACCGTGGAGCCGGGGGTAATTACCGGCAACCTCCAGCGGGCAGTCCTGGAGCATGGACTCATGTACCCTCCCGACCCCTCAAGTCTGGAATCCTGCTCCATCGGGGGAAACGTCGCCGTGGGGGCAGGGGGACCCAGGGCGGTAAAATACGGTACCACCCGCAGCTATGTATTAGGGCTTGAGTTTGTCCTTCCTGACGGCACCGTCATGAACTCCGGCGGGAAATTTATCAAGGACGCCACGGGATACAGCCTCACGGGTATACTTATCGGCTCCGAGGGGACCCTTGCAGTCATCACGAAAATCATTCTGAAACTTCTACCGGCGCCCCGCCATACCCTGGACCTCCTTGTTCCCTTTGACAGTATCCGGGAGGCCCTCGACACCGTACAGGGCATTATCGCCGGGGGTGTCATTCCGGCAGCCCTTGAGTTCATGGAGGAGGACGCCCTGATCCTCGTGGGGAAGCTCCAGGGAGTGGACCTCCCTTTTCCCGGAGCAAAGGCGCATCTGCTCATACAGCTTGACGGCAATTCGGAGGATGATATCGCCCGCGACATTCAGCTGCTCATGGCGCACATACCCTCCGATCCCGACCGCATTATCGTGGCGGAAAGCCCGCAACAGCAGGAAAGGATATGGAAGGCCCGCAGATCCATCCGCGAGGCGATCACCAGGGAAAGCCCTGTGTTTCTTGCGGAGGATACCGTGGTTCCCCGTGCCTCGATCCCTGAATTCCTTGTGGAGTTGAAACAGGGGTTCGCCGAACGGGGCCTCCGTTCCGTCATCTTCGGTCATGCCGGTGACGGCAATGTCCACGTGGACGTGCTCAGGGACGCCATGAACGAAGATGCGTGGAAAAAAATTTGTATTGAAATTAAAAATTTGATATATCACACTGCGGTATCATACGGGGGAACAATTTCCGGTGAACACGGGATCGGGTATCTGAAGAAAGATTATCTTCCCATAACAGCGGATCCTGCGAAAATTGAGCTGTACCGGCGCATCAAACATGCCTTTGATCCGGAAAATATTCTCAATCCCGATAAAATTTTCAATACGCCGCACACCTGATATCGCATGAAAATATATCTCCGCAGCAACAAGATCGACCTGTTACTGTAT
>JAKQCH010000312.1 GCA_029573825.1 Spirochaetota bacterium
GCAGGGGTTCGTTTTTTCATGCATAAAAATTATGAAAAGGCGCAGGAAAACCTTTTGAAAGCAGTTGAAAATGATCCCAATGGCAACGCCTATTATTTTCTGGGTGAAATTGAGAGAATAAAAGGCGATTACGCGAAAGCCACGGGATATTACCAGAAAGCGGTGCAGGGACGTATCGGCCAGAAATTCCTCAGGCTGGCATACTGGAACCTTGTGATAATGACAGAAAAGCAGGGGAATTATACTGAGCTGGTGAAGTCCCTGAAAATTTTCTGGGAGAAGACCGGCAGTTACGGGGCAAAGAGTAAAGTTGAGGAAATAATAAATAAATCAATCTGGTCCAATAACCCGGAGGCAATTGAATCCTACAATCAGGGCATATCGAAAAAAAAGTCTGCTCCCGATGAAGCCCTGAATGACTTTAACAACGCGCTCGCCAAAGATCCGAATTTTATGGCGCCGAAGTTTGAAATAGGAATTATGCAGTACCGGAATGGTAACCTTAATTCGGCACTGGGGAGTTTCAGCGCAATCGTGGGGCGGGTGCCGTTTTATGGTGATGTGCATCTTCTGATGGGAGAAATATATTTTAACAGCCATTCATACAGCAGCGCAGTTCATCATTTCAGCCGGGCCCTGGATTACTGTTTTCTTGGTAAAGAGGCATTGTATTCAGTCTATATGAAACGGGCCACATCACATTACCGGCTGTCTGATTACGGTAGCGCAAAAGAGGACCTCACACGGGCCCGCCGGATAAGAGCAGGGGAGATGGAGCCCCTTTTGCTGCTGTCGGCAATCAATATCAAACAGGGGAATTACAATGAGGCCCTGGATTTTCTCAATGAGGCAAACACCCGCCAGCCGGGCAACAGCGGCATTATCTTCCAAATCGGCAGTATCTACTATAAGCTGAATGACAGTAAATACATCGGGTACTTCGACAGGCTGTTCGATATTGAACATGCCGGGGGAGGGAATGTTCCCGATAAGTATTCACGGGCGATGTCGATCCTGGTGAAGGACCATTATAATGCAGGCAAATACAGCCGTGCGGGAAAGATATTGAACGCACTGAGTTCTATCAACGGCAGCGAAATGAATACGATCGCGGCCCGCACCTATTATAATACCAGGGACTATGAAAAGGCAATTGTGTACTTAAAAAAACTTTACGACAACCAGGAAAACAGCCTGTATCTGGCTTCCTCCTATGCCAGGACTAACCAGGCCGATAAAGCGCGGGAAATTGTACTGAAATATTATCATGATGAGTCCTTCCGGAAGGCCGCGGGGGAAAAGGACAGTCTGCGAAGTATTGTGGACGGTGTGACAAGGAAAAAAGCTGAAGAGCTGAGAATTGCCCGTGAGCGGGAGCTGCGGGAGGCGAAAGAGCGGGAGCTCCGGGCGAAGCGTGACCGTGAGATAAGGGAGGCGAAGGAACGGGAAATGCGCCGGGCGGAAGAGATGAAAGCGGCCGGCGGGAAAGGAGATTCCGGGGCGGAGGAACAGGTTCCAGGTGAACAGCAATACCATCAATGAGTTGTATGATTCCCCCCTTGCAGTCTATCTCATGGCGCTCGTGTGCGGGGGGACTGTTGCCGCCTCCCTGATGTATACCCATGTTTCGTATCTGCAGATAAGTTATTATTGTATTGCGTCACTTTTCTCCCTTGTCCTGGTGAAGCTCGCGCGGGCTGATTCAGGGGTGCGGATTGATTACGTCCAGTCAGGTGAGGCGTGGGCGGGCATCCTGGGGGCAATGATTGTTTTTTTTCTGATTTCGGAGAACCGTTATGTGATTTTTTTTTCAGTGTGGGTTTCCGTGGTGTTGTATGAATTATATATCCATCAATTGTCACGCGACAGGAGTTCGGACCGTCTGATGGTGGGATATGCCTTTGGCGCGATGACGGTTATGGCGGGATTATATCTTGTTCTCAATGGTTTTGGTCTGGAGAATGTTTCCGCATTGTTGTCAGGGTTCTGCTGTTCCGAACATCATGGGGCATGGATCATTCCTGCGCTTCTGCTGCTGTTCGCTCTTCTCTACGCAGCTGAGCGGTTTTTTGTACATGAACTTCTTCTCTACTCCCAGGGGGAACATTTCTTTTTGTCGGGGGGATTCTCCTATGGAAAGATGAAACTGCTGGTGTTGTTTGTCAGAAGTATTTCCGCTGCAGTGATGATATCCTTCTCCGGAGTACTGGCAGGGGTTTCTGCGCTCTCAATTATGCTCCCGGAGAAAAGGGGGTTTATGCGTGATGCCATGACGGTGCTGGTGGTATTTTCCTTTATCAATATTGCGGTACTTGTTATGGCTTTTACGGAGGTGTTATCAGTCATCGCCGCAGTGGTCGTAATATCGTATGTGCTTCACTTTCTTGGAGGAAGGGGAACCGCCAATGGTTGAATTCCGCGATGTGAGTTGTGTTTTCGGCGCCAGGAAAACCCTCAGTGCAGTGAATGCCGCGCTGAATCCCGGAGAAACAGTGGCGGTGATCGGGAAAGGGGGAAGCGGCAAGACGGTGCTTCTGAACATTGCTTCACGGATTATGCGGAATTTTTCCGGTGACGTACTGATCAGGCACCGGCCGGTTCAGTCATACTCCCGCAGGGACCTGTACCGGGCGGTAACATTTCTCGGTATGACTCCCCGGAACATGGAGGAGACGGTGATCAATTTTCTTCTCATGGCGAGGATGCCCTACAAAAAACTGCTCAATCCCTTTACGGAATATGATCTGCAGGTTGTTGAGGAGAACATTGATGCCTTTGGTCTCGGACCCATCCGGGATGAACAGCTCGGCACGCTTTCCGCATCGGCGGTTCAGCGGGTGTATTGCGCCTTCTCCTTTATCAGGGAGTCCTACCTTCTCCTGATGGACAACCCCACACGGGACCTTGATCTGGAATCGATTGTATTGCTCCAGAAGGCAATGGCCCGGTATGCATTTGACGGCAAACGAATCGTGCTCTTCGCGTCAAATGACCTGAATTTTGTCGCACAGACGGCTGACAGAATACTGGTCATGGAAGAGGGACGAATCGTGCTGTCAGGGGCGTACGATATTATTGAGCCGGAGATGGTGAAAAAATATTTCGGTGTTGAGGTGTTCATCTCCAGGAATATATTCAACGGAAAACCCAATATCCATTATTTCCCTGAAAGCTGAAACCTGCTATATCAGGCTGTACACATGACGCGCAATCGCCGGGGCGGAGGTGAGTCCCGGCGATTCAATGCCGATGCAGTGGATCACGTTATCCGGTTTTTTAATGAACACGAAGTCGTCGCAGCGCACTCCGTTGCGGTATGCCCTTGGACGATTGCCGGAAAATCCTTCGTACATCTCGAGCATCGCAAGGGTCTCCCGGTTGACCATGGAAAGAAGCGATTGCTCGAATATCTCCCGCGGTGTTTCAATCTGATAATTGTTCTTTCCCGATGATGGTGTTTCCGAAGGGCCGATTATTGTTTCGATTCCGAAGGTCGGCGTCAGGTGGATACCCAGGGTTTTGTGGCGGTGGTTCGGGACAGGGTATACCGGAATCCCGAGGTCAAGTTTCGTGGTGTAATAATAATCTCCTTTCAGGGGGATGATAGAATACTCCGTAATTCCCCAGAGGCGGGCGATATCATCACAGTACAGTCCCGCGGCGTTTACAATAATATCAGCATCCAGGGTGCCCCGTTCCGTTTCAAGGAGGGTGCCGCTGACACCGGTAACACGGCAGGAGGTGAGAACAGTGACGTTCTGCTGAAAGAGAAGGCCGTTCATAACGGACATGTAGCCGGCGGTGTCAATTATTCCCGTGGTGCCGGAGTAAAGGGCCCCCGTACAATGCACCAGGGGGACCTGTGACGCAACACGTGCCGGGGTAACCCGTTCCATGCCGGGCACACCGTTCCGGAGCGCGGTATCAAGGAGCCCGTCGATTTCGGCAATTTCATCTTCATTCCGCGCGATGATATATTTCCCTGTGTTCCTGAAGTCCACTCCGTAACGGTCAAAGAATTCCCTGCTCAGGGCGTTCCCTTCGACGCAGAGATTTGCTTTCAGGGACCCCGGATTATAGTAAATGCCGGCATGGAGGACACAGCTGTTGCGGGTGGATGTTTCCTGTCCGGTCTTTTCATTCAGTTCCAGGAGGAAGACCTCGTCTCCTTTCTGCGCGCATACAAGCGCAATGTGACATCCCACAATGCCGCCGCCGATTACTGCGATTCTTTTCATTGATGTTTTTCCGTTTCATGTATAATGGAAATTTTTATTCTGAGATTTTTTATGGTAAATGAAGTGACTCCGTCGGGCTTGACCTGGAGGAGGTCAATGTCGATTATCGTGCTGTCGTCAACATGGGGGGGTATTTTTACTTCAAGCTGTGAGCTTGTCGGTATCCGCCCCATGCCGTTGCAAATGTAGCAGGCGGGCTGGCTGCCCCCGCATAATGGACAGATCATC
>JAKQCH010000339.1 GCA_029573825.1 Spirochaetota bacterium
TGCCGATGCCCTGAAGCTGATTGATGACCTGAAGGAACGGGGGCTTGCTATATGCGGCGTGGTGATAACCCGCTTTGAAAACAGGCCCACCACAGCGATATTTAAAAAGAAACTGGAGCGCAGGGGCGTGAAAGTGTATACCCACCGGTTTACCAGGGGATATCCAACGGACCTGGAACTTGTGGTCAGCGATGAGGGATATGGGGCAAATGATTATATTGAAACGACAAAGCCCATTGTCGTGGTGACCGGTCCGGGGCCGGGGAGCGGAAAGCTTGCCACCTGTCTCTCTCAGCTGTACCATGATCATCGTAATGGGATTAATAGCGGGTATGCAAAATTTGAAACATTTCCTATCTGGAGCATTCCCCTCAAGCATCCGGTCAACATCGCATACGAAGCGGCCACGGCGGATATAGGTGACTTCAATATGATTGATCCCTTCCATCTTGAAGCTTATGACAGAAAAGCGGTAAACTATAACCGGGATGTGGAGTCGTTTCCGCTGCTGAAACGTATTGTTGAAAAAATAAAAGGGGAAAAGCTGGAGTATAAATCACCAACCGATATGGGGGTCAACCGTGCGGGGTTCGGTATTGTCGATGATGAAGCGGTGGGGGAAGCAGCGAAGCAGGAAGTGATCCGGAGATATTTCAGGTATTCCTGCGAGTATGCCATGGGGCTTGCTGAAAAGGAGACGGTGCAGCGGGTCGAGCTGTTTATGGAGGAGCTTGGGGTGAAGCCGGAAGACCGGATTGTAGTGAAGCCGTCCCGAGATCTCGCGGAGGAACTCCAGATCAGGGGAAAGGGACATGACGGGATTTTCTGCGCCGCGGCGATTGAACTGAAAGACGGGAGAATCGTAACCGGGAAAAACTCCCCCCTTATCCATGCCGCGTCAAGTCTCATACTGAATACCATCAAGGAGCTGGCGGGGGTGCCTGACAACATACATCTCCTCTCGCCTCAGATTATTGAGTCCATCCGTTCCCTGAAGGGAAATGTACTTGGAATGAAAACAATGAGCCTTGATCTTGAAGAGACCCTCATTGCCCTGAGCATAAGCGCCGCCACCAATCCCACGGCACAGGTCGCCATGGAGAAGCTCAAGGAGCTGAGCGGGTGCGAGATGCACATGACCCATATTCCGACCCCGGGAGATGAGGCAGGATTAAGAAAGCTGGGAATAAATATCACCACGGACCCGAATTATTCATCGAAGAGCCTGTTTATTTCGTAGCGGATTACTGAAGAAACAATGCCGCAGATGGTGCGACCGTCGGAAGATTCATCAGTTCTTAATTACCACAGGCCGGGGAACCTTCATTCTGTTGGAGTAGACTTTTTTAAAGGTTGAAAAAAGCGTCTGCGTATCCATTTCGAGAAAGTTCATGAAGGGGGTTTCGCAGATATATTTGTAAAATGGCACCAGGTCATCTTCAAAATGTGAGTCAAAGTGTTTCCTCGACGCGCCGTGGGATGATTTGACCTTTCCCATTCTCCGGATGTCTCCGTTGAACTCGGGGCTTATGTGATAGAGCTCGTGGAAAATTACCCGCATTTTTTCAAAAGCGCTGAGATCGAGAAATCTCGGCGAGTAGAAGTAGATGATGTACAACAGGGGCATCCCGTTGTGCAGGACTTCCGGCATCGCGTACCAGCGTCCCCGGTAGGAAAGGGCTTCCCTGCCGTCTTTGAACTTCAGGGGGACCAGCTTCCCGAATGTGGCGCCGCCGCGGCTCTTCCGGTTGGACGACATGCACACATGGACACGGCCCATGTCAATATGACTGAACATCGGGACATGGCTGATTATTTCGTGAATGATCAGGGTGAGCACTTCGCTGATGTTGATTGTAAGCCCGGATGTGTCAGGACGTGTTTTTGAATTGTCATAACTCATTACGGTGTTCCTTCCGCGAGGGACACCATCTCTTCTGCGTGACGCATCGTCAGGTCTGTTACCTTCTCCCCGGACAGCATGCGGGCAATTTCACGGATTTTATCGGACGGCGCGAGTTTTTTTACATTGGTGGTGGTGCGCTCGTTAATCTTCTCTTTCTGTACCGTATAATGAAAGTCTGACATCGCGGCAATTTGAGGGAGGTGGGTGATAACAAGGACCTGCCTGTTTTTTGACAGGGACTTCAGTTTTCTGCCGACGATTTCAGCGGTCTTACCGCCGATTCCGGCATCCACTTCGTCGAAGATGAGGCTGTCGACGATGTCCGCAGAGAGGATGACATTTTTCAGCGCCAGCATGATGCGCGACATCTCCCCGCCGGAAGCGACCTTGCGGAGCTGTTTGAGGTCTTCACCTTCATTCGCCGCGATAAGAAATTCCACCCGGTCAAGGCCGTGGGGATAGAGGACATATTTTTTATTTTCACTTTCAATTTCACCGTCGGGGCTGAGTTCCCGTTTAATGGATATCCTGAACGAGGTCCCTCCCATGCCCAGGTCCTTTAATTCCTGCATGACCTTCTCCTCCAGGTTTTTCGCCGAAGCCTTACGCTTTTCGGAGAGGTCCAGGGCAATCTCTTTTGCTTCCCTTACCGTTTCTTTATACAGGCGGGTCAGGTTCTCAATTTCCTCTTCGCTCGTGGAAATTGCCTCAAGCTCACGGGAGGATCTTTCAGCGTAATCCGCTATCTCCTGAATGGAGTCGCCGTATTTCTTTTTTAAACTTGAAATGAGGGAGAGCCGTTCTTCGACTTCATTGAGGCGCTGGGGGGAAAAGTTGAAACCGCTGTGATAATCGCGGAGCACCCCGGATATATCATCGAGAGAATAGAGCGACTGCTGCACGACGTCAAGGATATCTGATATTTTTGCGTCATATTCTGAAATGACGGAAAGACTCTGCTCGACCTTTTTCAGGCTGGGGAGTATCCCGCCGTCTCCTTTCATGAGTGAAGAGGCGGTATTGATTTCAGTAAAAAGCTTTTCTGCATTGGCGAGGAGGGTTGATTCGTTCTTCAGCTCCTCCTCTTCGCCGGGCTGGAGCTTTGCTGTTTCAATTTCCCGCAGGGCATGTGAGAGGTATTCAATGCGGCGCGCTTTTTCCTTCTCGTCGATCTGGTGGGAGCCAATTTTCTCTTTCAGGTCCTGCAGGGTGTGATAGACCGCGTATATTGCATCCAGGGACTCCTGGTGACCTCCGAAACTGTCAAGTATCTCACGGTGCTTCGCGATGCGGCCGATATTCTGGTGTTCGTTCTGGCCGTGAATGTCCACAAGGTATTCTGAAATTTCTTTCAACTTGGCGATGGGAATCTGGGACGCATTTGCGAAACAGCGGCCCTTGCCGTTTGCAAAAAGTTCACGTCGAAGCACAAGGGTGCTGTCATCGCAGTCGATGCCGGATTCTTCGAGGATTTTCGGGACCTGCGGCAGGGCGGCTATATCAAACTCCCCCTCGAGGATTGCGCGGTCAAAGCCGGTACGGATCATGTCCGTGGTCATCTTATCTCCGAGAACGCCGGAGAGGGCATCGATGAGAATTGATTTTCCGGCGCCTGTTTCCCCGGTAAGAATGTTGAGACCGTTTCCGAAGTCCAGCTTCAGGTCTTCGATAAGAACAAAATTTTTGATTCGAAGTTCGCGGAGCATTATTCAAACCCTATGCGTTCAGATTTTTTCCCCAGCTGAGCTTTTCTCTGAGGATTTCGTAATAGTTATGGCGAGGATGGGTAATCACCTTTGCAGAGTAGGGTGACCGGGTAAACACAATTTTATCATCCCGCTGTATTCGAATAGCCTCCTGACCGTCTATGGTCAATAATAAATTTTCGAAGTCTGACAAAATTGTTGCCGTCAGTACTGACTGAATGGGAACAATCATGGGCCGTATCGCAAGCATGTGGGGGCATATCGGATTAATGCTGTAGACGCATTCAATTGCCGGGGAAACGATGGGGCCCCCCGCTGAAAGGGAATAGGCGGTGGAGCCTGTGGCGGTGGATATGATAAGGCCGTCTCCTGAATAGCTGTTGAGAAAGTGGCCGTCAATTTCCAGATGCAGCACAATGGGGCGTGACAGCGAACCCTTTGAGATGACAGCGTCATTGAGAAAAATTATACACTCAGTTTCCTTCCCGTCTCTTATCAGTGTTGCCTGGAGGAGGCCTCTTTGAGAGAAGGTGAAACTTCCCGCAATTACCTTCGCGATATACGCAAGGGCCTCTTCCTGCGGAAATTCTGTAAGAAAACCCAGTCGCCCCTTGTTGATACCGAAAATCGGGATACCGCGCCGCGAGAACATGCGCGCTGCCCGGAGAAATGATCCGTCACCTCCGATCACGATAACAAGGTCCGGGTTATTCACAAAAGACTGATCGTCGGTTATGCAGTCTTTACATTCCGGAAATGCCGAAAGGATTTCGTAGTCGGGAAGGAGCGGATTGACGTTGTGTTCCCTTAAAAACAGCACAATTTCCCTGACCAGTTCAAGTGATCCGGTGTCATCAGGGCGGAAGTTGATGGCGACATTTTTCATTGTTGTGTGCATAGCAGATGGTTCCATGATACGTTTTATGTGCGTTACAAATGAGAGATACACAGAACAGGCTTATGACAGGGGCCGCATCGTGAAAAAACGGTTCCGGGAAAGCCTGACAAAATTATTTGTGATTATACTGTGTATTATTATGTCAGTTTGTAAACTATAAAATTTTACTCTTCAGGGTATTTCGCTGGTCTCTATATAATTGAGGGGGGGTGATGGATTTGATGAGCAGGCAGCGGCTTCTGTCAGGATAAAATTTTTTACGGAATAAAACGTTTATATGTTGAATGTGCCGGAGTAAAGGATACTGTACCAGTGAACGAAGAAATAAGGAAGAGGCGGGATGATACAATCTGAGAGAATTCAGGCGCTCAATAGCCGCGAGCCGCAGCAGGGTGACTATGTCTTGTACTGGATGCAGCAGTCACAGCGGGAGGAGTTCAATCATGCACTGGAATATGCCGTGCGTACGGCTAATGAGCATGAAAAGCCCCTTGTGGTGTTCTTCGGACTGACCGGTACATTCCCTGAAGCAACGGAACGCCACTATACGTTTATGCTTGAAGGACTCAGGGAGACCGCAGCTGCGTTACGTGCCCGCGGTATCGCATTCTCCGTGCAGCGATGTTCGCCGGAAGAGGGCGCGGTGGCAATGTCCAGGAGGGCTGCGGCCGTAGTCACGGACCGGGGGTATCTCCGGATACAGCGGGAATGGAGGGAACGGGCTGCGGCGGAAATGAGATGTCCCCTGATTCAGGTGGAGAGCGACGTGGTTGTTCCGGTCGATACCGCTTCATGGAAAGAGGAGTACAGTGCCGCGACGCTGCGCCCTAAAATCGGGAGGCTTCTCCATGAGTACCTCGTCCCTCTGGAAAGAGTTTCCCTGAAGCATAATTCACTGTATCCCGATATACCTTCAGAACCCCTGGACAATATACCGGCCCTTATCATGGCCCTCGGTGTGTCCCGCGATGTAATCCCGGTGCGGTGGATACAGGGGGGTGCCGCCAGGGCAAAGGAGCTCCTTGAGACCTTCTGCAGGGAAATGCTTTCACGGTACAATGAACTGAGGAATGAGCCCTCCCTTAATCTGCAGTCTGTAATGAGTCCCTATCTTCATTTCGGGCAGATATCGCCCCTGTATGTTGCGTTGAAGATCAGAGAACATTCCGGTGGCAGTGTAGATGCCTATATTGAAGAGCTCGTTGTGCGCCGCGAGTTAAGCATGAATTTGGTCCGGTATAATGAAAACTATGACAGGTTTACGTCGCTCCCTGAGTGGGCGAAGAGGACGCTCGGAGACCACGGGTATGACAGCCGTGAATATATCTACACCCTTGAGGAACTTGAGCAGGGCGGGACCCATGACCCGTGCTGGAATGCGGCGCAGCGCGAGATGGTGTTTCTCGGGAAAATGCACGGCTATATGCGGATGTACTGGAGCAAAAAAATTCTGGAATGGAGCCCCTCCCCGGAGGAGGCATTTGAGCGGGCGCTTTATTTGAATAACAAATATGAGCTGGACGGCCGTGACCCGAACGGCTATGCGGGGATTGCCTGGTGTTTCGGAAAACATGACAGGGCCTGGAAAGAGCGCCCGGTATTTGGAAAAGTCCGTTATATGAACGAAGCGGGACTCCGCAGAAAATTCGACATGGAGGGATATATCCGCAGGGTGGAGGATGCGATAGAAAAGGAACGTCGCGGATGAATGCGGAGCACCGGCACCGCTTTCATCCCGCGTGTGCTATAATGCCTTTGCTATTTCTTCACCGAGGTGGTCGCACTGTTCCAGGTCGCTTTCGCTCGGCGAGCATTTCGCTTCAATAACCGGCTCCAGCGTTTCCCATTTCGCGTTTACCGCGAATTCTTTAAGGCGCTTCACCCCGCCGCCGCTCCAGCTGTAGCCGCCGAATATTCCAAGAACATGGTTTTTCATAGCGTCATTTTCGAGAATGCCAATCAGCTGCTCCATGGGAGGGAAGAGCTTCATGTTGTATGTGCAGCTTCCCAGTATGATACCCCTGTATCGCCAGAGGTCCCGGATGATATAGGAAATATGGGTCCGCGAAATATCGTGGATGATAACTTTTTCAACGCCCTGTACCGCAAGGGACCGGGCGATGCGCTCCGCCATTTTTTCCGTATTGCCGTACATGGAGCCGAATACGATAACTACCCCTTTCTCCGTCTCCTGACGGCTCCATTTCGCGTACCGCTCAATTATTATGCCGGGATTTTTCCGCAGGATCGGGCCATGGGTCGCGCCGATTACCTGTATGTCCAGGTGTTTGACCTTGTCAATTGCCTTCAGGACCATCATGGAGTATTTCCCGACGATGTTGGAGAAATACCGCAGCATTTCGTCCTCGAAATAATCCATGTCAAGCTCGTCATCAAACACGCCTCCGTCAAGGGTGCCGAACCCGCCGAATGCGTCACCGGAAAAGAGCATTCCGGATTTTCCTTCGTAGGTCATCATTGTTTCAGGCCAGTGCACCATGGGGGTAATGTGGAACTGCAGCGTCCGTGATCCCAGGGAGAGGGACTGCCCGTCTTCTATAATGAGGGTGTTGTGTATCACCCCGTAAAAGTCTTTTAGGAATTCCATTGTTTTCTTGTTCCCCACAATGGTTATATCCGGAAAAATTCTTGTAAGGAACTGTATCGCTCCGGAATGGTCGGGTTCCATGTGATTTATAATGAGATAATCCACCCTGCGGTCCGGTCCAATCACCTTCTGAATATTCTGAAGATAATCCATTTCAAAGGGCGCCTTTACCGTGTCAATAAGGGCAACCTTCTCGTCATTAATCAGATACGCATTATAGGCCACACCGCGGGGAAGGGGCCAGAGTGACTCAAAGAGGTCGGTTTTCCTGTCATTGACGCCGACCCAGTAGATATCATCCTTAACTTTAATTGCATGATTCATCAGGTATTCCTCGCTCTTGAAAATTATTAACAATGGTGTTTTTCAATGTTGTCAGCAGTGTGAAGGGCTGTGGTATTTTTTCAAGCGGAAAAATTATTAGACACGTTATCGCCTGTTTATTGATTTTTTTTAATACATGTCCGGCATGTGTAATTGTGAATGAATGCGGGTATTTTTTATCACCGGTTGCAATCGTGGTGAAGGAAATACTATGCATACCATGTCATTCGTATTTACGCAATTTGTATATAATAATGGACTATTCCGGAAACATGTGTACTATATACTGTGTGGATCAAGACTGGAGGCCGGTAATGAAAATACTTCTTACAGGAGCAACGGGGTACATCGGGAGAAGGCTGCAGCGCAGGCTGCTGCAGGAGAAGGGGGTAAAGCTCAGGCTTTTTGTGCGTGAGCCGGAAGCCGCGGAGACGTTTAAAAAAAATGAGGTAGAAGTGGTACAGGGGGATACTTTCAAACGGGATACCCTTAAAAAAGCCCTGAAGGGAATTGATGTCGCGTATTACCTCATTCATTCCATGGATTCAAAGCAGGGAGATTATGCCGACCTTGACAGAAAAAGCGCGGAAAACTTCCGTGATGAATGTATTGCCGCGGGGGTGAAGCGGATCGTGTATCTCGGAGGCCTCGGAGTTAAGGAGAGTTCCAGCAGGCATTTGAAAAGCAGGATTGAGACGGGGGAAATTTTAAGCATGTATCCTGATGCCATCCAGACGTTGTGGTTCCGGGCGGGAATAATTATCGGCAGCGGCGGGGCGAGTTTTGAAATAATCCGTAACCTTGTGCAGAAGCTTCCGGTGATGGTAACGCCGAAATGGGTCCGCACGCTGACCGAGCCCGTCGCCGTAGGGGATGTTCTTGAATATCTTATAAAGGGAAAGGACCTGAAATGCAGAGGGAACCTCGTGGTGGATATCGGCGCAGGAAAAATGAGCTTCAGGGATATGCTCCTGCAGGGGGGGAGTGAATTCGGACTTCGGCGTTTCATTGTTCCGGTGCCTTTTTTTTCTCCCGGGCTTTCTTCATACTGGCTGATACTCATGACGCCGGTACCCTTCGGAATTGCCTCTGCCCTTGTGGAGGGATTGAAATATGAAACGGTAAAACAAAATGACGCCGCACAACAGTATTTTCCCGGAGTGAGGCCGTTATCATATAAAGAATCTATCCGAATTGCCATTGACGAGGTTGAAAAAAATGATGTCGTGAGCCGGTGGTGCGACAGCAGCAACGGAGTCTGCTATTATGAAGACCGTCAGGCGCCGTCAGGCGCAGTGTTCCGTGATGTGCGGAAAGTGGCCCTGGGTGAAGCGACAACGGAGGATATGTTCCATGTGCTGATGTCAATTGGAGGAAAAGGCGGATGGTTCAGGTACGGGTTCCTGTGGAAGCTCCGGGGGCTGGCGGACAAACTCGCGGGAGGCGCCGGCCTTAACCGGGGGAGGCGAATTGATGGGGAGCTGCGGACCGGAGATAGTGTGGATTTCTGGAAGGTTGTTGACATAGAAGAAAACCGCAGGCTGCTGCTCCTTGCAGAGATGAAACTTCCCGGGAGAGCATGGCTGGAATTTGTGATTGCCGACGGCTCTCTGGTGCAGACAGCGCATTTCATTCCAAAGGGATTAGGGGGGCGGCTCTACTGGTATCTTCTGCTGCCGTTCCATATTCCTGTTTTCAGAAACATGGCGCATCAGCTTGTCCGGAAGGCAACAAGAAGGTGAAGATACCGCTCTATAAGGCCCGGTGGGCGATGTCCTTTCTATAGAAGGCGCCGTCAAACCTGATTTTCTGAATCTCCCGGTAAACCCTCTCACGTGCATCAACAAGGCTGTTTCCCACTGCGGTTACATTCAGCACCCGGCCGCCGCTGGTGAGAATGGTGCCGTTATCATTTTTCGTCCCGGCATGAAACACCAGCACCTCGTCAGACACTGAATCGAGCCCTGTGATTATCTTTCCTTTATCGTAGCTGCCGGGATATCCTCCCGATGCCATGACCACAGTGATGGCGTGTTGTTTCTTAAAAGTGATGTTCATGGAGCCCAGGGTGCCCTGTATCGATCCCTGGATTATATCGCCCAGCTTTTCATTGAGAAGGGGCAGGATTACCTGCGCCTCGGGGTCGCCGAAACGGACATTGAACTCAAGAACCTTAATGTCGTCGCCTTTTGTAATGATACCGGCATACAATATCCCGCAGAAGGGAATGCCCTCACTGCGCATTCCATCAATAGTGGGCTTCAGCACTTCATTGTACACGCGTTCGAGTTTAGCGGCATCCATGACAGGGGCAGGAGCGTATGCACCCATCCCGCCGGTATTGGGCCCGGTGTCGCCGTCAAAAATTCTCTTGTGGTCCTGGGCCGCGGTAAAGGTGAGAATTGTCTCCCCGTCAGATATTCCCAGGACCGAGGCCTCTTCGCCGTCAATGAACTCCTCAACAAAAACCTTTTGTCCCTCGGCGACATTATCAGCGACGAAATCGAGGGCCTCCTTTTTGTCCGTTGCGACGCACACTCCCTTCCCCGCCGCAAGGCCGTCAAGTTTGATCACCAGGGGGAAATCATTCCGTGAGCGGATGTGTTCAGTCAGTAATGTTTTATCGGTAAAGTCATCATGGGCGGCGGTGGGAACACCGTATTTTTCCATGATCATTTTCGCGAAAAGTTTGCTCCCTTCGAGCATCGCGGCCTTTTTTGTGGGGCCGAACACGGGAATTTTTCTGTCAGTAAAATAATCAACAATGCCCTCCACCAGGGGCGCCTCGGGGCCAACTATGATGGTGTC
>JAKQCH010000344.1 GCA_029573825.1 Spirochaetota bacterium
ATTGTTTTTGTGAGAAGACCGATATCCATGTTAAAGGTAATATCGACAGGATTTGAACATGCGGCATGGGGAGGAATGATTGATGCGATGTTACGCTTCAATGCATCGGAAAATTCCGGTATCTCGAGACCTCCCTGATTGCAGGTATTTGCCATTGAAGAACCGGGTCCGCCGGAGTTCGTAAGAACCCCGATACGATTTCCCTTCAGCCGGGGCTGCGTCGCGAGGACCCATCCATGGTCAAGAAGTTCCTCAATTGAATGAAGCCGTATAATCCCCGCCTGACGAAAAAGCCCGTCATAAAGAAAGTCAGGAGCGCCAAGTGCGCCGGTGTGGCTCATGCCGGAACGGGCGCCTGCCTCAGATCCCCCAACGAACTGCGCTACCACAGGCTTCAGGGCTGTAATCCTCCGTGCCACATCGAGGAACCTTCCGGTATCACTGATGCCTTCCACATAGAGTGCGATGGATTTTGTTTCCGGATCATTCCCGAGATACTCCAGGGCATCGGTAATATCAATCATTGTACTGTTTCCCACACTGATGGCTTTACTGAAGCGGATGCCACGCCTGTGCAGATATGGAAGATTCTGTGTTATGTATGTGCCGCTCTGGGAGGCAAATCCCAGCCCTCCGGGCCCCATTGCATACCGCATCACCGTGGTGTTCAGGGAAATGTTGCTGTTAATTATCCCCATGCAGTTGGGACCAATAAACTTAATTCCATGGCGACTGGAAACATCCATTAGTTGCTTCTCGAAAGAGGTCCCCTCATCTCCTGTTTCACGTAATCCCGCAGACACTATTATGCAGCCCCTTGTACCCTTTCTCGCGAATGATTCCACTATACCCGGCACCTCCGGGGCCGGTACAATTATCAGACCGAGGTCCGGTACTTCCGGAAGGTCCTCAATGCTGCGGTACGCGGAATGGCCGAGGACTGTTTTTTCACGGGGGTGAACCGGGAGGAATTTTCCCCTGTAACCGTCTTTCAGAATACTGAGGGCATGAAGTGTGCCCATTTTTAATGGATTATTTCCCGCACCAACAGTAGCAATTGATGCGGGATTCATAATATACTTCAGCGGATTTTCAGTCATAATCGGACCTCGTTTCATGCTGCAGCTATATAATCACTCCGCACGTATTTACGGCATATACTGCACAGTATATTTAATATATCAATAATTATTTATTATTTTACATAATATTGATTATAGCGATATATCCTACACCATACTATACTTCGATGAAGCGGGATACCGTTCTCTCCCGGCAATAGAAGAAATTCACAATATCTTGATACCTTCTTCACACTACCTTCACATATCCAGCGGCATTATCGTTTTATTCTGCATTGCGTCTGAACGTTCCATGAAATCATGCTGCAGATTTACAATATAATGAGCGGGCACCTTTGTGATACCTGAAAGAAAATCAAATTATTCACGGTGGATGATAACCGGCGGGATAAGTATATTTCTGCTGCTGTTTATTACCGCAGGCTTTCTCGGGCTGTACTTTCTGAGAAAAGCTACCTCCGACACGCAGCAGTATATCCTGGCAGTTGACAGAGCGCGGGAAGCACAGGTAAACTTCCAGCAACAGTTTCACCTGTGGAAAACCATTGTGCTTGAAGGTGATAATTTTGACTCATTCAGGAAGAACTATCATGCCTTTTCATATCAGGCTGACAGGGTGCAGGATTATCTCTTTAACCTGAAAATAATCTGCATGCACTTTGACGGAATTCCGGAACAGATCGAGGAACTGAAACAGCTACACAAATCAATTACCGGGAACTACAATAGCCTCACTGTTCAGCTCAAGGAAAAAAGGTTCCGGAACAGATCAAACGTTATTGCCGTCTCCATGGGCACCGATACTGCGGCGCTAAAAAAAATGGATACCCTTGTCCGACAGATTGAGCTCCGTGCAGACCGTGAAATACACTTTATCAATTCATACTATTTCAACATATCATTCATCTCGTTCATTCTACTCGGCATTACGGTTATAGTAATGGGGATAGTTCTTTCACGGGAGCTGATACGGACCCATGAAATCCTCGAGAGAAAAGTTTTTGAACGCACCAGTGAACTTGCAAATACCAACAGCGAGCTGCAGAAGGAAATTATTGAACGCACAAACGCCGAAGACTCGCTTCGTAATGCCTTATTGCAGATTGAGGAGGCACATAAACGAATTTCCGTCTCGGAAGAAAAATACCGCCGTATCGTTGAGGGTTCTCAGGAAATTGTATTTTCACTTGATGAGAACTGGAACCTGATTACCGCAAATAAAGCACTTAAGGATATTTTCAAGTTGCAGATAGATGCGGTGAGGTCCATGAATTTTTTTGAACTTCTCGACCGCGGGATGAGAAACGATGAAGTTAATAACCGTCTTATAAAAGAAAAGCTTGAACAGTTTTCTCAAGACAGAAATCCCATTGAGTTTAACGCTGCATTCCAGACACCCCGAACTATTGAACCGATAGAAATGAAAATCCGCCTGGAGTATATCGATTCCGACGGTAATCAGGAAATGCTTGGAAAAGCACGAAAACTAACTGAGGACAGCCTGGTACAGTTTCTGGAATATGAAAAAAGGCGCTTTTCCATTAAAAATTCGCTGCTTCTCACCGATGACCTCGCACACCGGGTTACCCGTAACCTTGCTACTTTTATGGACCATAAAGACATTAACCTTATCCGCATCGCGGTTCGTGAGATTATTATCGATGCGATAGAACATGGTAATCTGAATATTACCTTCGATGAAAAAAGCAACGCCCTTCTTGAAGATCGATATTTCCATTTCATCAGGGAACGGCAGAATGACCCCCGTTACCGGGATAAAAAAGTTACGTTAGATTACCTTGTCGATTCTGAACATGTCATCTATAAGATCAGTGATGAGGGCAGCGGATTTGACCATAAGAAAATATTTGCCAGGACGCAAGAGGTAAATGACACCATGGAAGCGCACGGTAGAGGTATACTTATGGCGGAACAAATCTTTGATGTTGTAAAATATAACCAGAAAGGAAACCAGGTTCTTCTTGTTAAACATTTCACACCGCACAATTAATAACGGTCATTCCCCTTCGAATATTTCTTCTCACCCCTGAATTCCCTTAGTTCAAGTTTCATCAGCTAATTTTGATTGACGGATAGAACGTACCACATAACCATTAACGTGTGGTACATGCACGTAAATCACGCACCAGTGCTAATATGACCCCCGGGGACAGCGCCACGAAAAGGGAGATGCAATGATTTTATTCGCACCACGCAAATACATGGAGATGCGGCAGTAGACGTGCAGATCAACGGTATGCAATATATCATTGCCGGTGCGGCGGGGATTGTGTTCATTTCGGCATTCGTATGGTATAGCCTGAAGTCATGGAAACGTTGGATTGTTATCCTCGACAACGCCTTCCGGTACCACATGGACAGCATCAATGTCATCGCGAATGAAGGTGAACTGAGCACCAGGTCCCGGGACGCATTTCGGATTCTCACGTGGATACTGAAGAAACAGATGCCGGCGGACGTGAAATCCGGCCTTCTCGGTTTCAGAGGATTATTGTACAGCCAGTCAGCCATCCAGACGGCATGGAATGCTTTTTTTGACCTCTCGGGCAACAGCCATGGACTTGATATGCGCCTACTCCGTCTTCTCAACACACTTATATCAACACTGTACAGTTATTATCTGCTGCATTCTGTCGTACGGTGGGCGGTACTACCAATTCTTGATATACGTTTACTGTTATCAAAAACCGGAAGGAGGAAAACAGGAGCAATCGCGCTTTTCAGAGATATCGAACTCACTATTCGCAGCAGGCATCGTGAATCCTGACAATCACATAACCGGAATGCCCGTAGGGCCATCTTACAGGTTATCAGCAGAAAGAATGCTGACTTCCTGAAATCTCCGCACAACACAGTACTCCTCCACCGTGATGCGGATAAAGGAACTGTTGGCAGAATCAGAAAACTCACGGAGAGAGGGATGCTCCGCCCGGTACTTTCCCGCAATTGAAGATATCATCCCTTCCGATACGGGCTCACCCTTTCCCTTTACGCTAATCCCAACCGCGTCGAACACATCAGAATCGCTGTTTGATCTGTTATCAACGAATAAGGAAACAGTGGGATTCATGGTTATATTGGTAAATTTTTTTGTGTTCCGGGGAGTTACGAAAACAATGTATTTCAGGTCATCCGAAGCGGTGAAGGCAACGATGTTCGTATAGAGCTCATTACCGCATAGCGTGGCCAGCACAGCAAAATTCTGGACGCTGAAAATTTCCCCGAGAAATTCCTTCAATGAATCAGTATTTTCCATTAATCTTCACAGTTAAATGCACGGTTGATATTTACCGCATGACCATCGGTTGTCCCGTTGCTTCAATCACATTATGCCAGAACTGCGAGTTCAGATCGATCTTTTTCCGCTGCGAGATGGATAACTCAATGGGAATATGAGTATACACATTATTCCATACGCCTATCACCAGGTCGGTCTTCCCAGCCATTCCGGCATGGACCGCATACTGCCCCAGAAGCGCGCAAAAAATTGAATCATTCGGGACCGCAGGGGCACTCCGGATTGTGTAGCTCGGGTCAATGTATTTAAGATTTATCTCGATGTTCTTTTTCCTGAAATGCTCGTTAATTCTGGTTTTCAGGTAGATACCGATGTCCTCTAATACTGCATTGCCGGATGCGTCCTTTTTCTGTGCCGCTTTGTCCTGTACGAGGAGATCCTGCCCCGCGCCCTCGGCAACACAAATTACCGCATGCCCCCGTTTCTTCATCCTCTCCTCAAGATGATAAAGGAACCCGTTCTCTCCCTCGAGAGTAAAGGGCGACTCCGGAACCAGAACAAAGTTCACATCATTCATTGCGAGGGCTGCATTTGCCGCAATAAAACCGGAATGCCTCCCCATCAGCTTCACAAGCCCTATTCCATTTGGTGCGCCCTTCGACTCGACATGAGCTGCAGTAATCGCGGGTACCGCTTCTGAAAACGCAGTTTCAAAGCCAAATGAGCGCTGGATATAGCTGATATCATTATCAATTGTTTTCGGGATCCCAACAATGGCAATCTTCATTCCACGGCGTTCAGCGATGTTTGCAATTTCGTGAGCTCCGCGGAGAGTCCCGTCGCCACCGATTGTATAAAGAATGTTTATTTTCCATTTCATTAGTGTATCAAAAAGATATTCCATATCATCCGTACCGCCCCGGGATGATCCCAGGATGGTCCCTCCCGCCATGTGGATATTCTCCACATCCTCTGGAGTGAGTATCTCAGGATCGTAACCAAGCGCCGGATTAAGTCCATTGTATCCGTAACGAATACCAATAATGGAATTGATTCCATAACGGTAATGGGACTCCATAACTATCGAACGGATCACATCATTGAGGCCCGGGCACAATCCCCCGCAGGTTACAATGGCGCACCGAACCTTCAACGGATCAAAAAAAAGTTTCTCCCGTGGACCGGCAATCTCAAGTGTTTCAGACAAATAGTCATCCACTGTTTTGGCCTTGTTGATACTGACATCATACAGCATTCTCTGTTTATCGCATATAAACGAAAACTCTGTATTGGTATATTTTTGCACGAGGGGAGAAATATGTGTTCGCTCTCCGAGGTTTTTAATGCTGAATTTCGTTGGTGAATCCATAAGCATATCGTTGTACCATACCATAAATTATTCAGAATTACAAATGATGAAACATTATCTTTTTCAATATAAGATATATCACATATTTGATATATCAACCTGATAAATTGAGATTATACTATCTGTCAGATTTTTTAATAAATTATCTACAATTTTTCCTTTTCAACAAATAAAAATTTTTTTAATTTTTTATGAAACCCTTTCACTTTATTAGTGGGTTTATACTGTAATATTCCGAAATAAAAATGACTGATAATTGTCTGTAATCGGATGAGATGTTCATATTTCAGAATATATATTTCTTCAATATATAAAATTCTTGACAATCTGCACTATTTTAGTGTAATGTTATGCTGTTTTTGTAAAGAAAAAAAAGTTTTCATGAGTAATCTGTTAGTATCGGAAGTTATCACTTTTATGAAATATGTTGACATTCAGGCTTCATTTACAGTATACTTCAAATATATAAATATAGTTTTGCGGTTTTTACAGAGGGAAGGTTAATGATACACTGGTGCAGTAACTGGTTTCTCAATATGACATGTGAACGAGGACTCAATGATAGCAGCAAAAACTTCCCAGTTAGCCCAGCAGGTGGAAACAGGGCAAACAATAGGACTCACCTTTCATTATCACAATAAAAGCAATATTCAGTTTATTGGTTCATTAATCCGGAAAATCCTTTCAAAAAATAATATCATATTCCTTCAGGATACCCTTTTCACCATATTAAGGGAAATCATCGTCAACGCTGTAAAAGCAAACTCTAAACGCTTTTATTTTGAGAACAAGAAACTTGATATACGCAATCCGGATGAATACCTGGAAGGTATGGTGGATTTCAAAAACTTCATCGTAAAAAACCAGGAGCTTGTTGAACAGGAACTGAAAAAAAGCAGTTACCGGGTTGGGCTCTATCTGAAAAAAACCGATGATGGTCTGAAAATTTATGTTCGCAATAATGCCCCCATTTTGGAGGATGAACTTAAGCGTATCCAGGAACGTATCGAAAAAGCGAAAACCTATAATGATTTCTCGGAAGTATACGGCGATGTAACTGATGACTCGGAAGGTGAAGGACTGGGACTTCTCCTGACAATCTTGTTTTTGCGAAACTCCGGAATTGGTGAGAATTCCCTTGAAATCAAGTCCGACGGTAAAATGACGCAGTCATCACTTGTCGTGCCGTACCAGCTGAAACCTGCAAGCATTGTAAACGAAATTCAGGCCCAGATCATTGATGAAGTGAAGGAACTCCCCTCGTTTCCTGAACAGATTTATGAACTGCAGCGCCTCTGCAATAATCCCGATGTGACGATAAAAGCAGTCGCAGATCAGATAATTCTCGACCCTGCCCTTTCCGCATCAATTCTGAAACTTTCAAATTCTGCAGGATTTATCACCCGTAAACGGATAGAGAGCATTGAAGACGCAATAAAAATAATCGGATTCAAGAACCTCAAGGCAATTTTAATTGCATCAAGCGCCCGGACAATCATGGACAGGAAGTATTCCATGTATAAGCAAATATGGAATCACTGCAACCGGGTTGCCTACTATGCACGTCATATCGCCACAAAATTCGGGTATAGTAAAATTGTTGAAAACGTGTATCTCTCCGGCCTGCTTCATGACCTTGGGAAGATTGTACTTCTTTCCACCAGTTCAAGTCTGTCAAACTGGATATCAGAGGTAACCATGAACAGGGAAATCAGAACCTCCACTATAATCGAGGAGCTCTCCATCGGAATAAGCCACTCTACAATTGGTGAGCTGATTGCATGTAAATGGAATCTTCCGGAATACCTTGTTCAAACAATTGCAAATCATCATTCACCCCTGAATGCGGAACAAAAATATCATCCCATTGTTTATATTGTTTATCTTGCCAATGAGTTCTGTAATATCGAACAGAAAAAATATGATTACGGCTATGTGGAAGATGAAGTTCTTGGTCTTTTTAGTCTGGATTCTGAAGAAAAATTTTCCGAACTCCATGAAGAGCTTATTCAGAGTTATAGTGAACAGGCGAATTATCTTGCCGCACAAAAATAAACGCCACCATTTACCACATTCAGCACAATTTTCATATTTTTACTTTACAATCATGTAAGGCTGTATCCTCCTGTACAATCACTGAAAGAAATTCTCACGGTACGAGAATAGCGTTGTTTCTCCAGAAAAGAAATTTCTTGTTAGCAGTTGATAGTTGTATCGCTCAGTTCAGCTGTCAGTCACAGGGATTCGCATGAAATCATCAGATAAACAATACAGAGGTATCTTCTTCACAGACTTTGACGGAACATTATTCCGTTCAGACGGAACAATTTCCGCAACAGATTTCGCCACGCTTGAAAAACTCGGCAATTACGGCATCGCGCGGGTCATTGCAACAGGACGCTCTCTTCATTCTTTCTTCAACACCGTTACCACAAAGCTTCCCATTGACTATCTGATTTTCTCCACCGGAACCGGAATCATGGATTATTCTGATCATTCTGTTATAAAATCCTTTCACATGGAACCCGGTGAAATACAGGAAACTGCAGCGTTATTCATGGAACATAATCTCGATTTTATGATCCATTCGCCGGTACCCGACAACCACCGGTTCGCCTACTGGCCTCTCCGCAGCAGTAATCCGGATTTCGTTAACAGAATTTCGCTCTATAAGGACCACAGCCGCCCCCTGGAAAAATCACTGCAGGGATATTCCTCCGCATCACAGCTCCTCGCGATTATAGCGGGAAGCAACAACAGCGCGGTATATCATTTTGTGAAAGCATCACTTCCGCGACTGACGGTTATCCGGACAACATCCCCTCTTGACGGCTCATCCACATGGATAGAAGTTTTTCCCGGCGGTGTTTCAAAAGGCCATGCGGCGGAATGGCTGACCGGAAAACTTGGCATCCCGCATAAACACTCCGCTGCAATCGGTAATGACTACAATGATCTGGAAATGCTTCACTGGGCTGATCGGGGATATGCTGTTTTCAACGCCCCCGCTGATCTGAAAAACAGTTTTCATATCGTTTCATCAAATAACGATAACGGCATTACAGAAGCAGCATCGAAATGGCTGGATGATGTTTTTTTACTTGAATTAAATTAAAAACAGATCACAATATATCATTAAATGCCAATAACTCTTTCTGATATTTTTCGCTGAAACAGAGTGGATGATATATGATAATCAGACTGTCGATTCTTCTCCAGATTGTTTTCCCTTTTCTCTGTACCATCGCGATTTACGCGGCAGCGCCCGTTATCATTACCGATGACTGTACCGAATATTCTCTCGGAAAATATATTGAAACACTTGAAGATCCTGCAGGAACCCTTACGCTGCAGGATATAATGAAAGATGAGCACCGTACCCGGTTTGTGAAAAATAACCGTGAAATACCAAACTTCGGGTTTACCCCTTCTGCGTACTGGGTTAAGCTGCGTATACTCAATACGTCATCAGCAGATAACCGATGGCTCATTGAAACAGGATTTCCGCTCCTTGACAGTATACAGCTGTATGCTGCGGAACCCGGAAAAGACGGAACCGTCCGTATCATCCATACCGAAACTACCGGCAGGATGGTCCCTTTTTCAAAGCGGAGAATCAACCACCGCAACTTCATCTTCGATATCCCCTTCCCGGTTGGAAAAATAACAGAGCTGTATCTGCGGATAAAAACTGATGATGGAATGATTTTCCCCATTTCTCTCTGGGACAAAGACCTTTTCAGGATAACTGTTCAGCGAGGGCAATTTCTTTTCGGGATATACTACGGCATTGTCCTGAT
>JAKQCH010000345.1 GCA_029573825.1 Spirochaetota bacterium
TCAATGCCGAACATGGTGGGCAACCTGATTGCCGAGTCAGACCTGAAACATCTCGGAGGGCACACGGAAATGCTGGTGGACGCCTATATGAAAATGATTGAGTCCGGCAGGATGGACGGCTCCCGGAAAAGCATCGACCGCCACATGTGCACCTATACCTTTGCAATCGGTTCACGGGAGCTGTACCAGTTTATGGACAACAATCCGGGGATTCTATCATATCCGGTAAATTACACCAATGACCTCAAAGTCATTTCGCAGCTTGACAATTTTGTGAGCATCAACAACGCCCTCCAGGTTGACCTTTTCAGCCAGGTCAACGCGGAAAGCCTCGTGGAGAACGGAATCCCCCGGCAGGTTTCCGGAAACGGCGGCATGATGGATTTCGTCGAGAGTTCATTTCACTCAAATGGCGGGAAAAGTTTTATCTGCATTTCTTCGACATATAAAGGCGCGGACGGCAGCATCCATTCGCGTATTGCACCGACTCTCGAACCGGGAACGATCGTAACAATTCCCCGGCAGCTTGTTGATTATATCGTCACGGAGTATGGCGCAGTACGTCTTGCGGGATGTTCAACCTGGGTCAGGGCGGAAAAGCTTATCAGCATCGCTCATCCGGACTTCAGGGATGAACTTATCAAATCAGCAGAAAAAATGCGGATATGGCGGCGCAGCAACAAAATATAATTTTTTATACAGTCCTCTTCAGCACCACAACGGTAAGGTCGTCACGGGGGCGGTCACTGTCATAGTTGAATGAATTAAAGTCCCCGAGGACTGCCTCCAGAACATCCCCGGCCGACAGGGAACTGTCCGAAGCGGCCCTGATGAAGGAGTCCATTATCCGCTGCTGTCCATACTGCTCTATCACATTGCTCTGACTCTCAACAAGATAGTCCGTGTACAGCAGTATGTAATCGCCACGTGCGACGGTAAATGAATATTCCGGAAACGTGACATTGTCATCAAACACCCCCAGGAGCGACCCTATCACCTGCCCCTTTTCCTTGTCCGGCACCTTTACCGCTTCCAGGCCGCTCCTGACAAACATGGGTGGATGGCCCGCGCTAACACACCGCACCTCATTACCGACAAACCGCAGCAGTATCCCGGTAATAAAATTAGTATCACGCATGAGCTCACGACACAGCACCGTGTTGATATTTTCCATCACCCGTGAAAGGGAGGCTGAAGTGTCCGCAATGTACTGGCGGAAAATATTGGATTTCGCGATGGTGGTAATCAGGCCGGAAGCAATACCATGGCCCGATACGTCAAAAATTCCCATTCCGATATACCGGCCGTCCTGCTCGTAGAAATCATAGAAGTCCCCCGAGACACCGGCCATAGGCTGATAATACACTGCGGTTTCCCATTCCGGGGATTCAGGAACACTTTTCGGGAGGATGTTTCTCTGGACCGTAATCGCCATCCGCATATTGTCGATAAACTCCTCCTGATAGTCTTCAAGTTTTTTTATCGCAGACTGCAGCTCATTATTCCGGTGCTCAACTTTCTCCTTTTCCTCCTCCAGACTGGTATAGAATTCCTGCCGTGACATTTCGTTGCTGTAAGAGAAGAACACCAGAAGGGTGTAGGTGATAAGATACCGCAATGTATACTGTTCATTATATCCACAGGAGCCCAGTATCGTTTCAGGGAGCACCATCACCGGAACAGCATATACAAACAGTAAGAAACTCCAGAAAAGCCCCCTGTTTTTTCCAACCATGAGGAACATGCCCGGTGGATACATAAGCACCCATATAGAAAGATATTCCATGCAGCGGCCGCGGTATAAGGTATATGCGAAAAACAGGAAAAAAAGAAGGGAGTTGAAGGTATCAACTGAAATATCACGTTTGATAAATCGTGATATCATAAAAGAACTGCTCAGACAAGCGGCAACGCCGAGGTTCGCATATCCCAGAGCGGCATCATTATGCAGAAGATGATGAAACCCAAGTATTATAGTTATCGGGATGGTAATACTATAGAAAATGGCAGCCATCAGACGCTTCCGTCTTGTCTCTGATGACAGTTTTTCCTTCCCTGTTATCAAATACAGTAATTTGACAAAGGCTTTGAACATTTTACGAATATACATTGGT
>JAKQCH010000346.1 GCA_029573825.1 Spirochaetota bacterium
GAAGGCGAGGTGTGAAGCGTCGCCGAGGTCATGGGCAAAGCGAATATCATGGTATCCCCCGTCAGGTTCATTGTAGAGAGAAAACTTTTCATCTTTCCAGTCGAATTTTCCCGCGTCCACCACGATGCCTCCTATCGCGGATCCGTGGCCGCCGAGCCATTTGGTAAGAGAGTGAATCACGATGTCTGCCCCGTGCTCAATGGGCCTCATCAGGTAGGGGGTTGCAAATGTTGAATCAACGATCAGGGGAAGATGGTGTTTTCGCGCGACAGCGGCAATTCCTTCAAAGTCCGCCACGCCGAGTGCAGGGTTGCCGATGGCCTCGATGAAAATTGCCCGTGTCCTTTCGTTTACCGCCCTTTCAAATTCTTCAGGTTTTCCGTGGTCTGCAAAAACTGTTGTTATCCCGAACTGCGGAAGAATGCTCTTGAACATGGTGTGGGTCCCGCCGTACAGGTTGTGGGCCGATATCAGCTCATCTCCGGATTTCAGTATATTGATGACGGTATAATATATCGCAGATGTCCCTGAGGCAAGGGCGAGTGCGGCTGCACCGCCTTCAAGCATGGCAACCCGTTTTTCCAGAATGTCCTGTGTCGGGTTCATGATTCTGGTGTAAATATTGCCAGGCT
Organism: Spirochaetota bacterium; assembly: GCA_029573825.1. Classification (GTDB taxonomy): domain Bacteria; phylum Spirochaetota; class UBA4802; order UBA4802; family JAGODF01; genus JAKQCH01. The sequence continues at coordinate 633 of JAKQCH010000346.1, forward strand.
CTTTGAGATTGAACAGGTTCGCCCCATGTTCAACGTCTCTGAATATATAGGAGCTGGTACGATATACGGGAATACCCCGGGAAAGGGTCTCCTGGTCAGGATCATGTCCACCATGAAGCGCTATGGTTTCAAACTTATATTTGTCACTCATCATGCAATCTCCGAAGATATTATTTCATAGACATAAAACTTATGCTGAAACAGTTGTGCCAGGTGAAACACATGCCATTATCATCTCAGGCATTGTTACTGATACTTTTTTTTACGACATCACTCAACTTTATGTTATCAAGAACATCAAGTACAGATTTGTCAAGCCTGTGCCATATTTCCTTTACCGGACATTCAGAAGAGCGGGTACAGGTGTTCCCGTTATGTACACATTCAACAGTTCTCAGGTCCCCTTCAAGAACTTCAACGATTTCCCGAATGCTTATTTCTGAAGGTTCCCTGGTGAGATTATATCCTCCATGAGAACCTCTGCTTGCGTGGACAAGCTTTGCCGCTTTCAGGGGGATTATAAGCTTACTCAGGTATTTTTCTGAAATCTCCTGCCAGCGGGCAATGTCCTTCAATATTACCGGTCCTTCTCCATAGCGGAGTGCCAGCTCATACATTATCCTCACTCCATATCTGCTTCGTGTAGAAAGTTTCATGCAATACCGCCATATATACTACCAAAAAGGTCTTAATGGTAGTATATCCAATATAATATAATTGTCAAATTAAATTGACGGAATTCATAAAAAATATTGAAGCAGCCGATTGTGAAAAGCTGATATTCAATGAGTATTAGGAAAAATGTCTCTCTGGCGAATTAATGTTTGACATTTATACTCATGTTAGTTTTATATAACTATTAGTGGAGGTACTGGAAAATGCAGAGAAACTTTTGTGTAATTATTCTTCTTCTCATGTCAGTGTTTTTTTTCAGCTGCAGTGAGAGTAGTCCATCCGGCAGAGGGACTGGAGAAGTGATACTCACGGTTCAGAAGAAACCGGGTGATAAAGCTTTTGCAGTGTCATATCAGGAATCAGTTGCCGAAGTTGAAAATGGCATAAAAAAAGATTGTTTATGTAAAGCGCTGGGTTTTCGTGTCGCACAACAGATTGCGAAAAAATGGCATGATAATGTTTTGAGGGTTTATGAAATAAAGGGCATCCGGACCGGCTGGTACACTCCCGGTATCAGGGAATTATTTTCAAAGGTAATTGGAATGGATCCGGGGAAGATAACAGCGGGGAAAAATGCATCGCCGAAGGTGAATTTATCGTTACAGGATAACTGGTTTGTCGTGTTGTTTCATGATAATACCAGGATGGAAATCCGTCCGAACCCGGAGATATATACCAGGAGATATTTCAAACTGCGTGCTGCACTGGAGCGGGGTGAAAAAGATTTGTATCTTTCGGAAATAATGGAGGAACGCGCAAAAATTGAAAAAAAATTCAGGGAGAACAGCGCCGGTGCACTGTTCAGGGTTTCCCGGTAGACCTCATATCCCTTTCAGTTTTCTCCTGAACCGATACCGGAGATACAGCCCCGCAGTATTAAGGAGCAGCACAAGAAGAATCAGGATAATCGCGGTGCCGTACTGGCTATATGCCACAAAAAAGTTCTTCATGGTTTTAATTGATTCCGTATTTCAGTAAGAACTACATGGATTCTATCTTTCCTATAATAACTTTTTTGGTGGGGACACCTTCGATGCTGTAAACAAAAAGGTACATTGTGTTATTGTCAAGAATGCAGTGTGAATACATGCCGTGCCATGATTGTATCGGAAGTTCTCCTGCGACTACCCATGTATTACTAACTGAAGAAAGCCGTAATATTGTTTTCTGGTCTGTGGAACTATATTCATTTCTTCCACCAACGACAAATATTTCGTTATTGAACACGAATGCTCCTACATTCGAAATTGGAATTGGTAGTGGAGGATAGCTGTCCTGAATGTATGTATCTGTTACAGGGTTATATTCCACCACAGCATAATTATACTTACCTGCCTCACTAATCTTTAATCCAATTAATATAATTGAATTGTTATGGATTACAGTTGCTGTTTGAGCGGTATATAACTGCACTTTTTCAATATCCGAAACCGGTAAACCCGGAATTGCTGCCCAGGTATTTGTGCTGATGTTGTATTTATAGGCGTTAGCTGTTGAAGTATACGGTGACGGTGAAACGGATCCACCAAAAATATAGATATATCCATTGTGAGTAATTGAGGCAGCAGAAGATGTCCCTTGAGGAAGACTGGCGCGTGATGACCATGTATTTAACGCAGGATTATATCGCCACACTTCTGAGCGTTTGCCGGCATAATGGCCGCCCATGAAGTATATCAGGTTATCATGGGAAGCTGTCATAGCGTCAAGTCTACTTGCAGGTAAATTCGTCTTAGAACTCCAGGTATCATTTGTAATATCATACATATAATGTTTGTTTACTTCATATGGATTCGATCCCCCGGTCATGTAGATTGCCCCACCTGCAAAAGTACAATTTCCGTTAAAAGGGTCTATCGATGCTGCATCCTTAATTTCAAATGTGAATGTTATTTTTTCATTATTGACAACTTCGTCAATATCCGGATTCAAGTCATCAAGGAGATTCTCCTGACTGCATAGAAAAAATAGGGAGCATACCAGCAGTAGGCTGATTATAGTGAATGGTTTTTTTCCGGCTTTTTCATGTAAATTGGTTTTCATTGTAATTTCGCTAGTCTGTTCTCGTAGAATTGCACAATCTGTTCAACAACGTATCATTCTTAGAAAAGACCGTCAATCTGTAAATGCTTAAATAGTGGAGGATTTGTATTATTATTCAGTAATACAAAAAAATATATTGACAATTCCTCAATAAGATGCTCATTTGTGTTCTTGTGTTTCTCGTTATTTGTTGGGAAGTATTAATATGTATGATGTGTAATAATCATAATTAATTATTATGTGGTCATAGGTATTAAAATAAAGATATAATTATTACCACATATATGGTGATATTCGTTAACCACGAGGGGAGTAGCATACCTACTGTGATAATGGCCGTACCAGTATGCAGTTGTCATTATTTGGATTATTTTTTCTTGAGATACACTGTCTAATATACGGGCTGTTATGTTCTTCGTGGGGTACAGGATGATTTTTATTTGGATACTACTCCTTTCGGTAAATGTTGTAATTGTTAATCGAAATGATAGTAAAATTTTCCCATGTGATTTCAGCGTCATTAATCTTATCCCTTCTTGTGCTACCCCAAAAGCTTCTTTATCATCTCAACAGCTTAATTTTTTGATCCGGGACATTCTAAGTATCTGGAATATTATAGGTGGTATTGGTTATGCCTATTTAGGGTATACTGTTACTAGCTAAATATAATATAAGGAGTGATTTTTTATGAAAAAGTATATTTATCTTACTCTTCTTTTTATTATCAGCATGTTTATTTTATTAACAATTGAGCCCAACTTTAGTCAGAGTGATGAATTTGTTAATGCATGTTCCCGGGAATGTAGAACACGGCCTGCCAGATATCGTTGGGGAAAGGTTGATGGTCGTAAGTTTAACCGATGTAAACCAACGGAAGTGCGAACAATTATCAGATATGCAGGCGAAATGAATTCAGCGAGAAGTGACTTATTTCAGATTTGTCCTATTTCAGCACAACGATATTTTAGGTAATAGAATGTGGTATGTATGGTTTTTGCTTTATCATCTTCTTTTCACACTAGTGAAATATGATAAAAGGATGGTCATTATGAAAAAAAGTATCCTCTACATATTTGTATTTATGTTAGCAGTTGCGAGCATTTCAGTATTATCCCTGGGCTGCTCCAAAGATGGAATTGAAAAAAGGGATCCCATGTATATTGTTTATAAAAATAATAAATGTGGTTATATCAACAATAAAGGGGAAATACTTATTAACCCCCAATTTGATGTATGCAATAATTTTTATGGTAATCGTGCGGTAATAAGTATTGGTTCCGTTATGGGTATTATTGATAATGATGGCAAAATAGTAATAACACCAAAATATTGGGTAATGAGTGGATATCACAAATACTACACGAAATTTGATTACAGCAGATACACGAGAATGATGTATTACCCTGCTGAATTCAGTGATTTTCGAAATAGTCATTTGTTAGCAGGTGAACCGAAAGGAGTTCGTGGTAAACTTGCCCAGGATGCTTATTTTTATGGAATTAGTCTTAATGGCATAACGAGAGAAATTGGTTATATTTCCGATTATTTTGGATATTCAAATGGTTATTATTTAGTGCGAAGAAGAAGTTTATATTACTTCATGGGAGTACATGGTAAGGATTATAAACTTAAGAAAGAGTATGATATTACAACAGGTTTTGAGGATGCAATAAAATTTTCCGAGGGTTTAGCCGCAGTTCGTTTTGAAGGTAAATGGGGTTTTGTTGACGCATCAAAAGGGGATGCTGTTTTTATTATTAATCCTCAATTTGAAAAAGCGTATAGTTTTAGTGATGGGTTAGCGGCAGTGAAGGTTGGCGGTAAATGGGGATATGTTGATAATTCCGGACAATTTATTATAAACCCTCAATTTGATGAAGCATTTGCTTTTAACGAAGGTGTTGCAAGAGTGAAATCAGCTTCTGAAAAAAAATATGGGTTCATTAATAGAAGAGGGAAATATATAGTAAGTCCGTTATATGATGAAGCTAGCTGGTTTGTTGAAGGATTGGCAGCAGTTAAAAAGGGAGGTAAATGGGGGTATATTGACAATAGTGGTGCTTGGGTAATACAACCCGAATATGATGTAGCATTGAACTTTAGTGAAGGTTTTGCGGCTGTTGGTAAATACATACCAGTTGCTGATACTAAAAAAGAAACCTTAAAATACGGTTTCATCGATAAAACAGGAAATCAAATAATAAATTTTGAATATAATGCTGTCGGCGATTTTTTTAACGGTATTGCGCTCGTATCTTTATTCTCAAACAAAAAAAATGAAATTCCCATGTTTGGGTATAAAGATTCAAAGAATAAATGGATTTGGGAACTATCAAGGTAATTATAAATATTTGAACTTGAAGGAGAAATATATGCAAAAAGTATTATGGATATTAACAATTGTTTTTTCAGTTATAGGTGCCTTGTTATTTGTTGGTGTTCTTTCATCAGCAAATGGAGCACCTCAGGAAGCAGCAGGTGCGGCAATGGCTTTATGCTTTTCTGTAATACCTTATGTAATATCGCGTGCAGTTTCTGAATTGAAAAAATAGTACAGTTGTTTTTTGTAGAAAGAGGGAACGTTCTGCAAAGAGCTTGTCTACTACAACGAATGAGATGAGAAAAAAAATGAAACATTTTGTATTTTAATAAAATTGATTAGGTGAAATAAATGAGAAAAACTATCATGCCTTTAATCCTAACTATTGTATTGATGACAATATTAATTCAAACAGCTAAGAGCCGTACAAATAATGTTCAAAACATGAGAAAATTTATCAATGCTTGTAAAGTTGAGATGATGAATGACAATAGAATATGTCATCGACATGATGAATTTTCCTCGGGGTGTATTACTGATTTAAAATTGCAATTACAAAATAATCAATATTATCTAAGAATTGCTATGACTGAAACAGCACAAACTTCTAATGCTGGGATTGTTACTAGCAAATACGCAGATAGTATTCCAATTGATAATCAGGTTTTATTACGAAAAGTATTTAATTACTATCATTTATCTTGTCATTGTTATGATGCGGTGAATTCATTTGAATATTAATTGAATAAATAACGAATCCAGTGATATCCGTATTTTTTATACGCATCAAATCCCTTTCAATTTTCTCCTGAACCGATACCGGAGATACAGCCCCGCAGTGTTAAGGAGCAGCACAAGAAGAATCAGTATGATCGCGGTGCCGTACTGAAGGTGTCGCGTCTCCTGGATATGGGTCCCCGCGGTGGCCAGGATATAGATGTGGTAGGGAAGGGCCATTACTTCATTGAATACAGAGACCGGAAGGTCAGGTGTGTAGAACGCCGCCGCAGTGAACATGATGGGAGCGGTTTCCCCCGCTGCGCGTCCCATGGAAAGCATTATTCCGGTCAGGATTCCCGGCAGCGCGTTGGGCCAAACAATTTTGTAAATGGTCTGCCATTTTGTCGCACCCAGTGATAGTGATGCTTCCCGGTAGGTCTGGGGTACCACCTGCAGTGCCTCTTCCGTTGAGCGGATAATCACCGGGAGATTCAGGACTCCGAGAGTAAACGATCCCGCGAGAATTGAAGTGCCGAAATTCAGAAATACCACGAAAAGACTCAACCCGAAAAGCCCAAATACCACGGAGGGTACTCCCGCAAGGTTGTTGATGCCGAGACGCACTATCTTGATAATTTTCGGACTTTTCGCATATTCCGTCAGATATATCGCTGTCATGATGCCGATCGGAATTGAAATTATCGAGGAGCCGATCATAAGATACAGTGTTCCCATAATCGCCGGGAATATTCCCCCCTCCGTCATGGAATTGCGGGGAAATTCCATGATAAATTCCCAGGAAATGGCAGTATAGCCGCTTTTTATAATATACCCGATCATGAGGAACAGGAAAAGTATGATAAAAAGAGAAGCGCCCCGTATCACCCCGAACATGATTTTTTCAGTAATATCCGACCTTTTCTTCATTGCTCATATCTCCCGTGTCCCGCGATACCGTATCTGTTGCAATCAATTATTTTCTTCAGGGTCTTCATTTTTAATTATGATAAAACTTGTACTTGTTTGAAAAATAATCCGCGATAAGGTTGAAGATGAAGGTGATGATAAACAGAATTATACCAATGGCGAAGAGCGCATGATAATGGTCACCTCCCACGGCAGCTTCCGCCATTTCCGCGGCGATGTTTGAGGTAAGGGGCCGAACGGGATCAAAGATCGATCCCGGAATTATCGCCGCTCCTCCCGCGACCATGAGTACCACCATGGTTTCTCCGATTACCCGTGATATCCCGAGGATAATAGCCGTCCATATTCCGGAAAGGGATGCGGGGAGGACGATATGAAAGATTGTCTCCCAGCGGTTTGCCCCAAGGGCGTATGATGCTTCCTTCAGCGATACCGGGACGGAGGAAATCGCGTCTTCAGAAATACTGGCAATTGTGGGGATTGCCATGAACGCCAGCATCAGGGAGGCGTTGAAAAGGTTCAGCCCCGTGTTGATTTCAAAGTGACGCTGGAGGACCGGCGCAATGACCACCATGCCGAGAAACCCGATTACGACAGAGGGGATGGAAGCGATGATTTCAATCAGGGGCTTCATTATCTCCCTGATGCCCGAAGGGGCAAGTTCAGAAAGATAAATAGCCACGGCCAGACTGAAGGGGACGGCGATCAGTGAAGCCACGAGTGTTACTGACATGGATGCGGCTATCAGGGGAAAAATTCCGTACCGCGGGTTCTCGCTTGTGGGGTACCACTCAGTCCCGAATATGAAATCCAGGACCCCGGTGTGACCAAGAATCGGGATGCCCTCCCTGAATAGAAAGAGCATTATCAGAAACAGGATAAAAATACATGAAAATCCTGTAATGGTAAAAATCTTCTCGATTGCTGCTTCTGCCAGAAGGCTTCTGTTTTTCATAGGGTTCCTAATGCGCATACAGTTCAAAATTATAGAAAATGGTTCTTCCCGGTTGCTTGTAATGGAAATATTGTCAGGGAATATTAAGAAAATATGAAGATTGTGTGTAAAAAATTTAAATCATTCCGCCATGCATTGTTTCTTTACCGTGGTACCGCATTTTATGATTGACTGCTGCAGGGAGTGTTGTACATTCTTAACCATGAAGGGCATAAGAAAAATAGTAATTATTCTCCTTGCCATGGTGATCAGTGTCGCTGTTGTCTCCGGATGTTCAAAGTCGATACCGGATGAGGTGGAGCCCAATGACACCTTCGGCAGGGCACAGAAGCTTGAAGAAGACGGATCAGTACGAGGTTTTTTACACAGCACCGGCGATGTCGATTGTTATATGGTCACAGTGACGGGGTCCACGGTCCTGGATATTTCCCTGAGCGCGGTGCGGGGGATAAACCATTCCCTTAAAATATGGCGCGGTGACGGCAGTCCGAAACTCCTGAAGCATATTGATGATTACCGCAAGTCCGCTCCTGAACGTTTTTGCAACATGTATGCCGACAGGGGGGTGTTATATATTACTGTACAGCATGGCGACAAGGACCCGAAAAGGCCCAATACAGAAAACCCCTACATCCTCTCGGTGAAAACACGGTCCCTCGCATTTCTCGAGGAGCAGGAACCCAATGACGGCCGGGTATCAGCTACGCCCCTTTCTGCTGGAAAGGAAGTGAGCGGGTATTTTTCGCCGGCGTATGACCGGATCAATCAGAACGCGGACCACCCCTACCGGGAGGAGGACTGGTATGCCCTCGACATTGCCCTGGAGGGGGAAGCGCCGGCCCTCATTGATGTGGAACTGTCCGGGGTTCCCGGTGTGAATTCCGTGTTATACGTGTACAACTCCGCGATGGGGGAGGTGGGAGCGTATAACGTGAACGGCACCGGAGAGGGAGAATCTGCAAGGGGAATTGGTGTAACGGCTTCGGGTCGATATTATATCATGGTGACAACGGAAGGATATCATTCGAACAATGATGTTCCCTATCAGCTGTATGTTTCTCAACGCCAGTATGACAGCACCATGGAGATGGAGCCCAACAATTCAATCGCCGAAGCGAATGTTCTGCAGCAGAGTGAAATATCGGGGAAGATTTTTCCCGGCGGTGATAAGGACATGTATAAAATCCCCGGTCCCGGAAGACCGACGATGTTCACCATAGAAGTGGTGCCTCCAGATTCAATGGACATAAGCGTTAATGTGTATAATGAATCGTCAGAAAAGATATTTGAAGCCAATCAGGGACGGAAAGGGGAGTCTGAAATAATACCAAATGTTTATGCTGCAAAGGCCCTTTATGTGGAAGTGCTTTCGAGGCGAGGTGATTCTAACGAGCAGGCGCAGTACCGGCTGCTGGTGTCTTCCCAGCCCTATGTCAGCGGCTATGAAATTGAACCAAACGGTAAAAAGGCCTCGGCGACCGCAGTAAACACTGATACTATTACCGGATATACGTCCTTCCCGGGGGATGTGGATTATTATTTTCTTGAATACCCCAAACGGAAAAACCTTCGTTTCGGCGTGAAAGCGGCGCTGGGTTCAAAGATCAAGGTTTCCGTTACTGATCCCCTGGGGTACATCATCCGAAGTGAGCGAATAAGCGGCGATAATGAAAAGAGCTTTACGGAAATGATAGACGGGAAGGGGTATCTTATCATCGAATCTGTTGATGCCAATTACCGTGAACCATACACAATCGATATCCGGGGGGAATGATGATGCGGATGGTTTTCAGCGTGTTTTTTTTCGCGGCACTGGTACTATCTCACGGGTGTTCTCTGCGGCAGCTTGCCCCGGGCGCAAAATCCTATAAAGAGCCGACAGCGTATAATGTGAAGTTTAAAGCATATACGGTGAATATATCAAATCCTGAATTTGACAGGCGCTGCTATTATAAGGTGTATATCAATAAAATTCAAGCCGGGCGGACGTCAACCGGCCTTGAATCCCAGGTTGCAGCATTTACCGCAAAGCTTTCTATTAACCGGCATCTTATAAAAGTCGAGAAGTGGGTTCTGAAACACCGGAGCGGTTCCTATGAAAGACTTAATAATGCTGATCAGCCGAAACCGGATTTTCTTTATTTTGATGTTCCCGAAAACAGGATTGTGGTAATAACCCTCGTAAGCGATGCGGTTTCCGGTCGTTCCATGTTCGGGCTGGATTTCGAATATGATTAGTTTATCGTAAGGTATATTCCCATAATTAAAGAAGCCTCCCTTCCGGGAGGCTTCCATTGCTTTCATTGTCGTGTAAAAAAATATTTTACAGCGTTCCGTCATTCCCCGCTGCCTGTGACGCCTTTGATACTGTTCCTCCGCTGCTGTAATAATCCCGCAGCGCTTTAAGGGGCACCTGATAGTCCTGACGCGCGTTCCACAGAATAAATCCCCTGATTCCCGCATCGTGGGTTGCCTTTACCTGGGCACTGACATATTTATCGTATGAAAGTCCCGAGATGTCAACGCGGATCTTAAATGCCTGTATCCATGTCACGATTTCAGCTTTCCTGGTTCTTTCATTGGCTTTTTTGGAGGTAAGGAATACCGTGTGGTACGGATCAGACTGCAGCTTTCGGCTCCATGTGTAGTGGGAAGGATATGCCATGGGACAGATTATATCCACCACCTTGTCAAGTCCTTCCATCCTCTGCCCGATGGCGTCTGATTTGTTCAGCGGTATTCTGCCGAAAATATCAGCGGCTGTTTTTACATTGTATTTTTTCAGGTGGTTCCGTGCGTTCAGGAGGAATCCCTCAATAAACTGGTACCGTTCCTCCAGGGGCACTCTTCCTCTGACCCGGTAATCGGTAAACCTGATATAATCAAACTGGACCTCTCTGAATCCGTTGATACATGCTTCGCGGGCAACAGATAACCTGTTGTTTATGAGCTCCTGTGAAACCGGGTAGTGACTCAGTCCGTCAGTAAATACGACGACGCGCGCGATGGGGTGTATCCCGCTCTGAAGACAGAGGTCAACATTCTCTTTTGTGATAGCGCAATGAGGACTTGCACCCCGCTGCACATCAATAACAAATGTGTTTACATGGGACTGTTTCGCCTGTGCAATGAATCTCTTCAATGTCGCGGTATCCCGTCCCGAGCTTACGGTAAGATAAATTCCTTTATAAAATGCAGGATAACTGTGCACGGGAGGCGTATTCCTGACAGAGGCCTGTCTGGAAGCTGCAGATGTGGCAGTATTACCGCTCTGGCTCCAAATTTTATCCTTCACTTCAAATGAAAGGAGTACAACGATTGCTGCCGGAATCAGTATCAGGAGCGTTTTTTTCATTTATGTTCACCTTTTTTCTTGTTAATTCACTGTTTGACAGGTAATGCCAGATTTTGTAGTGTGTCACTATACAGATTCGGACAATTAATAATCAACCTTTATTTTTTGGAACAATTTTTTAAACTGAGTTGCCGGAACACCCTGCGATTCGGTGATATCGTATCGCACGTAGTTATGTAACAATGGGGATAATAAAAAATATAGCTCTCCTGGAGAATTAAACAAAAAACAATTGAATAAAATCGATAGCTCTGTATTGGTAGAACTGAGGGTGAAGTTTATTATTTTATGAAAAATATTGTATACTTTATTAAATAAATTGTCATGACCCTTGACGTGTGTTTTATTTTGTTGTATCTTGTATTAATTATATTTTCTCATGTTTAAATGTTGCCAGGAGATGTTTGAATGAGAGAATATGGTTTAATGTGTAGCAGAAATTTGAATATAGAAAATATTTCATTGTAATTCCGGATTGAAAATTCCCTTCAATAGATAAAAAAGCGTTAACTGATTTTGTGCAGGTTATGGTATTATGAAAGACTGTACTTTGCAGGTTATGTTTCAATCATTCCCTGATGGTGGCGGTATTTTTGCTATAATGCCGGTTTTTGGGGGATGTCTTCTGCTTCTACTTCCTGTACCGGGTATCAAATCATTAATTGTGTGAAGGAGTTCCTATGAGTTTGCTCCAGAGAATTGAGAGTGATCTCCATGACGCGATCAAGAGCAAGGATGATATCGTCCTCAGAACGCTCCGCATGCTGAAGTCAGATATCATGTATGAGAAAACAAAGGGCGAAGGCGATCTGCCGGAGGAAAAGGTCCTGGAAATAGTGACCCGCGCGTCAAAAAAAAGAAAGGAAGCGATTGTTGAGTTCGATAAGGCAGGAAGGGATGATCTTTCTGAACGGGAAAAGGAGGAACTTCTGGTCATAGAAAAGTATCTTCCCGAACAATTGGGAGAGGAGGATGCTTCCGCAATAATTGACCGGATTATTCGCGACATGGGTGAAGTTTCCAAAAAGGATTTCGGAAAGGTGATGGGGCCCGTTATGAAGGAGCTGAAAGGGAAAATTGACGGGGGAATTGTGAAAAGGCTTCTCACGGAAAAACTGGAAAAGCTCTGAGGTATTCTTGTCAATTCCCCGTGAAACAATTGAGCAGATACGAGACCGTTCAAGAATTGAAGAGATTGTAAAAAATTACGTCCCGACGCTGCAGAAACGGGGCAGAAACTATTTAGGCCTGTGCCCGTTTCATAAAGAGAAAACACCTTCCTTCACTGTTTCACCGGAAAAGCAGATATTTTACTGTTTCGGCTGTCATACCGGAGGGAATGTTTTTTCATTTATCTCCAAAATGGAGCGCCTGAATTTCCCGGAGAGTGTCCGTTTTCTCGGAAACCTTGTTGGTATTCAGGTCCATGAAGACCGTAAGGATGAAGGCACAGAGAAGAGGGAATATCTTCTTAAAATTAACAGATACGCGATGAATCTTTACCATAAATGCCTGAAATCCGATGAAAGCAGGGGCGCTATGGAGTATGCTCTGGGACGAGGCCTTTCTGCAGAAAGTATTGATGAATTTAAGCTGGGATTTGCTCCTGATGCATGGGATTTTCTGATCCGGCATCTTCAAAATAAAAAAGTTTCTCTTGCAACCGCTTCTGATGCAGCGCTGGTTATTCCTTCCAAAAACAGGGAAGGGGGCGGTTATTATGACAGGTTCAGGGGCCGGCTGATGTTTCCGATTTTCAATATAGCCGGTGATGTCATCGCGTTCGGAGGGAGAATTCTCGGCAGTGGCGAACCAAAGTACCTGAATTCACCTGAATATGAGCTGTTTTCAAAAAGCTCGGTGCTTTACGGCCTGCATGCTGCACGGGAGCACATCATTGACATGCAGCGTGCCATCATTGTGGAGGGATATCTTGATGTTATTGGGTGTCACCAGAACGGAATCCGGAATGTTGTGGCTCCCCTTGGCACGGCATTGACGGAACAGCAGGTCAATGTCCTTTCACGGTACTGCAGGGAAATTATCCTGCTCTTTGACGCCGATTCCGCGGGGATAAAGGCGTCTCTGAGGTCTCTGGATATTGTGGACACAAAAAATGTTGACGTCAGAGTCGCCATGCTGCCCGATGGTGACCCTTTCGAGTATATAACGCAGAAAGGTGCCCGGGAGTTTATGTCGGTTGTGGATTCCTCGATTGGCCCCGTAGATTTCAAGATAAAAAGGGTCCTTGCGGAATCAGGAAATATCGACCCGTTGAAAGTACTGTTTCTTCTTTTTGATGTGATCAAGGATGTGCGGTATGAAACGGAACGCACACGGTATTTGAAAAAGGTGAGTTCCCTGCTGAATATGGATGAACACTCGGTTTCTTCTGATTATGAAAAATTTGTCCGCGGACTTCGTGAGCCGAAGCATTATTCTGCAGAAACGGAGAAGGCTCCGGAAAAGGAGGGTTTCCTGGTAAGGAGTTACCGGGAACTCCTGGCAATTATTCTGCTGTATCCGGAAATGACCGAGCAGGCGGTTATTGATTTCTCCGCAGACGAAATTACCGATCCTGTCACAAAAAATGTATTTACCATGATAACGTCACTCTACTCCGAGGGGAAAGCGGTATCAGTCGACATTATGTTTGACTACTTTCCCACGGGTGATGAAAACAGTCTCCTTGAGACAATTCTCGCAAAAAATTTTGAATCGATCAACTATAAGGACGCATATACCGAAATTTATATTAACATCAAACTGTTTAATATCAATATTAAAATTGAACGCTATGTTGAGCTTATCAGAAACTCCCGGGACAATGATACCCGTGAATACCTCACGGAAGTGGAAGTGCTCAGGCGTGACAAGGAAAAGCTCCTTTCTTATATGCACCAGAAGCATTGATCTTTTTTTCTGAACGGACGTCAACATTGTGGTATCATGAAGTCTTTGGTTCCGAAATCCGTCATTGGTATCCGGGGGCGGTGTCCGGTACAGGATGCGGGATGTTTTTTATAGTTTCATGCATTAAAAGTGGCTCAGCCATTATCAATATACTATTAGAAATAAAAAGGATATAACTATTATGGGCAAAAGTGAGCTTGTTTTAGAAAACATCCCCGAGGTGAAAAAGCTGATTCAGCTTGGCAAGTCCAACGGGGAAATCACTTATGACGAAATTAATGATACTCTCCCGGACAAGCTTCTGAATTCTGAAAAGATTGATGATATATTTATTCTTCTCAATCAGCTTGGTGTCGAGGTTGTTGAAGAATCCACAAGGAAAAACCCGGTAATAGCATCCGCCAAGAAGAAATCCAGCGCTGTGACAAAGAAAGCTTCAGCCACAAGCGCCTCCCAGGACTCCTCCTATCTTGATGATCCGATTCGTCTGTATCTCAAGGAAATTGGACGGGTGTCGCTCCTCTCCGGAGACCAGGAGGTCGATCTCGCCAAGAGGATTGAAGAGGGTGAAATTCTTATCGAGAATGCGGTGCTTGAATCAACGCTTCTTGTCAATGAATTGATAAAAAACCATAACAAGGTCAAAAGCGGAAAAATAAAACTTACCGATATCCTGAAATTCAACAGGCTTTACTATCTGTCATCGGTTGATGTGAAAGGTCTTGACAAGAAATATACAGAAAAGATGACAATTATCATTGCGGAAGATAAAAAGAAAATACAGCTTGAGAACAAGATAAAAAAGCTTGAGCCGGAATCTCCCAAGGCTGAAGAGCTGCAGGTCAAGATCAATGAATCGCTGAGCGCAATCCATAAAGCGGTAGTGGAGATCGGGATAAGCGAAAATGAAATATCGAAGCTTTCCAGTAAAATTCAGTCAATGGTGGCACGGATCCGCGACACGCAGAAGTTTTTCTATGAAATTGAAGGTGAATACAAGAAGGAACTGAAGGAGTTGAAGCACCTTGCGCGAAAAATCGAGAAAGGTGAAAGCGTCAAAAAGATCCTCGGTGAACTGCATGTGACCAGCAAAGATGAAGTGCTGAACCTCGTGAAGGACATCCGGAACAATGAACGGAAGATCAGAAGAATTGAGCAGGAAGCGGGCACCGCAGCGGATGATATCCTGAAGTGGGGACGGCAGATCGATATGGGGCAGCGTAAAATATCGATTGCGAAAAAGGAGCTTATCAACGCGAACCTTCGCCTGGTTGTTTCAATTGCGAAAAAATACGCCAACAGGGGCATGCATTTCTTTGATCTCATTCAGGAAGGTAATATCGGCCTCATCAAGGCTGTCGATAAATTCGAGTACCGCAAGGGATATAAATTCTCGACATACGCTACCTGGTGGATACGGCAGGCAATTACCAGGGCAATATCCGATCAGGCACGGACTATCCGCGTACCTGTCCACATGATTGAGCAGATCAACAAGGTGATGCGTGAAACAAGGCTCTTCCAGCAGGAGTTCGGGCGTGAACCGACCGCCGAAGAGCTTGCAGACCGTCTCGGGTGGGTGATGAATAAAGTGAAAGCGGTAAAAAACGTTGCCCGTGAGCCGATTTCCCTGGAAACTCCTGTGGGAGAAGAGGAGGACTCTCTTCTCGGAGATTTTATTGAGGACAAGGAAGTGGACTCCCCCGCGAATACTGCTGCGTACCGTCTTCTTTCCGAGCAGATCAACAGTGTGCTGAAGACCCTTCCCGCGCGGGAACAGAAGGTTATCCGTATGCGTTTCGGCCTTGATGACGGGTATTCTCACACCCTTGAAGAGGTGGGCTATGTTTTCAAGGTCACACGGGAACGTATCCGGCAGATTGAGGCAAAGGCCCTCAGGAGGCTGCGTCACCCCACCAGGGCCCGGAAGCTGAAAGATTATCTGGATTACATGTAGTAGTAATAAATATAGCCGTGAGAAAGGGGCGGGTCATGCAGAATGGTCTGCCCCTTTCTCTTTTCCGCTCCCTCCATTTACTCCTGACATTCTGCTATGGTAAAAATGCTTGCTTTCGGATGCCGGGGGGAGTAGATTAATGGGGATTTTTTATCTGAATACAACATACACGCGGAATTATTCAAAAAGAGAAAATAATTATGGGATTAACGAAAATTAGTTACGGCACGGAGAAAAGGAGGTCTGTTGCAATCCTCGGTGCCGGGTCCTGGGGCACCTCCGTCGCGAAGGTGATCGCGGAAAACAACAGCAATATTGACCTTATAATGTGGGCCTATGAGAAATCTGTTGTAAAAACAATAAATGAACAACACAAAAATAACCAGTATCTTCCTGATATTGCCCTTCCTACGAACATTACTGCTACCGGTAACATGAAAGATGCAGTTTCCGGAGCACAGATTATTATTCTTGCTACTCCTTCCAAGGTTGCGTATGATACCTGCCTCAAAATACGAAAAAATGTTCCCGAAGGTGCCCATTTCGGGTTTCTCTCCAAGGGTTTCTGCAGAATTGAAAACAAAATATACACCATGTCCGAGGCCATTGCCCGCGCCATTCCCGATGTGAAGGGGAGAATTGCTGCGATTTACGGCCCGAGCCATGCCGAAGAGGTCTGCAGGGGGTTTCATACCTGTCTCATGGTCGCTGCGGAATCCGAGGTGACAAGGAATGCGATCAGCGAAATAATCACCTGCGGGTATGTTGAATGCCGCCAGACGGATGATGTACGGGGCGTCGAACTGGGGGGCACCCTGAAAAATCCCGCAGCCATTGCCGCGGGCATACTCAGCGTGCTGCCGAAATGCGGCGACAATCTTGCCGGCGCCCTCATGGCGGAGGCCCTTAAGGAAATGCTGGTGCTTTCGAATGCGCTTAACGCACGGAATGAAACCGTGATCGACATAGCGGGACTTGGGGACCTCATCGCGACCTCTCTCAGTGATCACAGCAGGAACAGAAAATTCGGCAAGGACATCGCACGGCAGATTCTTCGCACGGGGAGCTCGGTGAACATGTATGACCGCCTCGTGATGCGTTTCAGGCCGGAATACGTGCTTGAGAAAATGAGCAAGCGGCTCAATTATCTTGCTGAAGGTGCATACGCCATTGAGCCCCTGATTGAACTCGCCCGGGAGAGGGGCATCACGATTCCGGTGTACCGGTCACTGTATGAAATACTTCTCAACAACAAGGAACCCCGGCTCCTTATTGAAACAGTGAAGAACCCGGAACGGTTTGAGGAGATTTACCGTGAAACAAAAATCCATGTCACACGGAAGAAGCGGGGTATGGAGCGGGCACGGGGAACTTTTTTCAGGAGCGTGACCGCGAAGGCGGTTGAGGAAAAGATCAATTCCGATATGTTTTTGAAACAGGAAATCCTTCGATGGGCGGAAGCTGTACGGGCAGCCTCCCCGGGAGATGCCTCAGACCTGAAGTGCGAATATTCACCGGCGGAGCTTTCCCTTCTCGGCGGCCTTGGAACGGAGGATTTCGGAAAAAATATTTCCGCGCTGTTGTCGCTGTATGTGAAGTCAGTCACTGACCGTTTCAGTTTCCCGGTGTCACGTCTCTATTTTGCGGTACTCCGGTTCGGGAACTATATGGGAAATGCGCTGAAACGCGAATACGGCAAGGGATTGTTCCGGAGCAATATTTCGATATCCGGGGACGTGGCTGCCATCAGAAAGACGATCAGAACCTCAAATGTGGTATACCTGCCAATTGCCCGCGATGAATATGATTTTCTCTTTGTCAGTCTCGCCCTGCGCCGGATGCGGCTCCTCGCACCGCGGTTCATGGTGAATGCCGAAATAGTCCGGGGATGGTTCCGGCGCATGATGCTTCGTCTCGCCGGGGGATTTATCGTCAACATGAGGAAACTGGAAGACCCACTGTACCGTGAAGTTGTGAAGTCCTACATTTCAATGATGATACGGTACGGCGTGCCGGTTATGTTCTCGCCGGAACTTGTTCCCTCACAGGACGGCACAATTCAGGCGGTGCAGGAGGATTTCTTCTCTGTGGTCATCGAAACCCTGTATCAGAGCACCGAAGAGATTGCCCTTGTGCCGATAACCCTTTCCTATTACGAAAAGCCCTTTCATGAAGGAGCAGAAGGTGTGCCCGGATCATTCACGTACCGCAGGGTCTTCGATAATTCCCTGAAACTGCATTTTTCCGAACCGCTCCTGGTTTCCGAGTATTCTCATTCCGCACATTTTCAGAAACGCGTTCTGGATATCCTGCGGCAGCGGTGGCTGCGGGACATGTACAGCTATCCCCACCATATCTTCTGCAGGATTCTCAGCGAGAACGGCTATGAGATCCGGACAGCAGAAGGGAAAAAACTGGTAAAGCGGTTCCTGCAGATGCACAAGCTGGAATTATCAGTGAGACACAGGGATGTGCTGCGGAAAGGAATGGAGTTTGTGGTGCGGCACGATATCGGAACAGTTGAGAATAAGGTGCTCCGGGTATCTGACAGGGATTTGTGCGACTATTACGGAAACCAGGTATATCTGTAAGGTTTGTTTATTGACCGGCGGAAGGATTGTCGAGATGACGGGCAAGGCAGGCGCACACCGCTTCGGTTGATTCTGCACGATATATCACCCCACCCCGGTCGTCCACAGGATTTTCGCCGAGTGTGCGGCTCCATCCTTCCGCGAATGTGCAGGCGATGAGCGGTTTCCCGAACTGCCATGCGTACGCAATTTCCGAGAGGGTTCCGGCTTTCCCTCCTATCGCGACGATAATATCACCCGAAAGAACATTAACGAGGTTTCGCGCGTAACCGATTCCCGTGGGAATAACAATGGTGCAGTAGGGGTTCGCGGCATCCATCGTTTCTCCGGGGAGTATTCCGATGACGGTCCCGTGATGCTCGGATGCGCCCCTTGATGCCGCTTCCATGATACCGCCATGTCCCCCTGTCACGAGAACCCATCCTTTCCGGGCAACAAAGGCGCCGATTTCCCTGGCTTCATCAATATGGGCAGTGTCGTCGCCGGAACCGATGATGACAACCTGGGGTTTTCTCATTTGTCCCATCCCCGTTTTGACGCTGCGG
>JAKQCH010000347.1 GCA_029573825.1 Spirochaetota bacterium
ATTTCATGGTCCTCATATCCCAGCATTCCCTTCCACTGCCGTGAAAACAGAACTTCACCGGTCGCAACGTCCCAGTCCCACACACCGTCACCGGCGCCCTCGAGGGCATAGTGCCACCGCAATTCATTTTCACGGGCTTTAATATAGGCATCGTGCAGTTCAAAGGCCATCTCGATTGAGGAATGGAGCACAAAATCCCCGGAATTTTTCAGCACATATCCGTAACGGGTTATACGCCGCACCCGTTCCACCATCTCCTTCTCGGAGTGAGAAGTGAGAAAGATGATCGGAATATCTTTTATCGTCAGTATTTCCTGTGCGGCCCCGGTTCCGTCAATACCGGACCCCAGGTCTATATCCATCAACACAAGATCAACGACCTCCCCCCTGCGAACCAGGGCAACAGCATCCTCACCGTTACAAGCGGTAC
Organism: Spirochaetota bacterium; assembly: GCA_029573825.1. Classification (GTDB taxonomy): domain Bacteria; phylum Spirochaetota; class UBA4802; order UBA4802; family JAGODF01; genus JAKQCH01. The sequence continues at coordinate 431 of JAKQCH010000347.1, forward strand.
TCACCCGATAGCCTGCAGCTTCGAGACGCTGCTTTTCCGCTGCCGCGATAAGCGCTTCATCTTCAACAAGAAGGAGTGTTCTGTTTCCTGAATTACTCACATAATCCTCATCATTTTATCCTATCAGGACACTACACTATGACAATTATAATCTCAAGAACTTTTTAATTCCTGAATAACAGGATTTTTTACTTGGCAGCACAAAACCATGCGCTACCTTCTGTTACAGAATTACTTACAGGAATATCTGCATAACAAGCATATCCGGATAAAGAGAACACCATGATTGCCGCAGCAACTGATGAAAATATTCGAAACGCAGCAAAAATAATTGCTGCAGGAGGCCTTGTCGCCTTTCCCACTGAAACAGTATACGGACTGGGGGCCGATGCAATGAATCCCATTGCTGCGGCAAAAATTTTCGAAGTAAAAAACCGCCCATTCTTCGATCCTCTTATTGTACACATTCCTGATATGAGCTGGGTTGGGAGGCTCGCCGCTGACATACATGCACGCGCCGCAGAACTCATGAAAGCGTTCTGGCCGGGCCCTCTGACGATTGTTGTGAAAAAAAACGGCACCGTCCCGGACATACTCACGGCAGGGCTTGACACTGTCGCCCTGCGGATGCCTTCGCATCCCGTGGCCCTCGCGCTTCTCCGTTATGCGGGTACACCGGTGGCAGCCCCCAGCGCGAATCCTTTCGGGTATCTCAGTCCCACCACGGCGGGTCACGTCGAAGCGCAGCTCGGAGGATCCATTGATATGATACTTGACGGCGGCCCCTGCAGCGTGGGAATTGAGTCCACCATCATCAGGGTCGACGTATCCGGAATTACTCTTCTCCGCGCGGGAGGAACTCCTGTAGAAGCAATTGAATCTGTTGCAGGGAAAATATCCACCGCAGAAAATTCTCCGGCACCCCAGGCGCCGGGACAGCTCCCATACCACTATTCGCCCCATACGCCGGTAAAAATCATTGAAGACATCAGTGAAGCGGTGCAGCCGGATTCAGGACTGCTGTCATTATATCGCCCCGAAGATGTAAAGAAATTCAGGTCAGTGGAAGTGCTCTCCGAAAAAGGGGACCTCACCGAAGCAGCGGCCGGATTTTTCAACTGCCTCCACAACCTCGACGCGGCGGGATGCGGAATAATATATGCGTTAAAACTGCCGGAAGAGGGGCTCGGAAGGGCCATCATGGAACGGCTGAGGAAAGCGGCGGCGAAACCCATTTAAGCTCTCACACTCGACCCTTTCTATTATGTATTGGAAAAAATTCCCGAATGTTTTAAGCTAAATGCAATAAAAATGTCTTGATTCAGGATGTAATGATTGCTAATTTCTCTCAGAGGTGTTAGTAATGAAAACAGCTATGAAAAACAAAATTATATCAGAGATACATGATGTCCCTGACAGCAAGGCGGCAACCCTGCTGAACTATATACGATTCCTTAAATACGAGGATGAGTTTAAGACCCCAAACGCTGTCACCGAAAAAACTTTTAAAAATACAGACAAGGGGAAAGACATTAAAACGCACAAATCACTTGATGATTATTTTAAACAAATGGAATCATGATCAATGCTTATAATTCAGACCACCGGTCAATTTGACCGTGACCTGAAACGAATCATTAAATCAGGTGACAAAGATATTTTAAAGATAAAAGCTGTAATGCGCCAGCTTGCAGAACAACGTCAGCTTGAGTCTAAATATAAAGACCATAAATTAATCGGGAATTATAAAGGACGACGTGAATGCCATATTGCTCCTGACTGGCTGCTGATTTATCAGTATATTGGTAATGATACAGTTCTTTTCGAACGAACAGGAAGTCACTCCGATTTATTTAAGAAATAAAGATTGAGATCTTGAACTCCATTTCAGCTTATATTCTTTTCCCGTGAAAGCCATCATGGAACGGCTCCGGAAAGCGGCTGCGAGAACTCCATAGCGTATGGTCATTTTTAAAAGGCAGACCTTATTGTCCTGAGTGACATGACCAGATGTTTCTCGTCGTCTTTGAAAGGCTCGAATCCGTATTTAATATAATAGCTTTTCGCCCTCTCGTTTATCGCTTCAACAATGACCGCGAACAGGCCTATCTGGTCGCTGACATGAAGAATTCGGGATAATGCGTCCATGAGGAGGTGTTCGCCAAGGCCTGTGCCCTGACAGCCCCTGTCCACAGCGAGACGGCCCAGCAGTGCGCACGGCACGGGATATCCGGGTATTTTTTTTGCATACTTTTCAGGCAGGAACTTCCCTTCGACTGATGACGAGGCTATTGTGTAATAGCCCAGGACATCCTTCCGCCTGTCTTTCCGGGCAACGTAAGTGCGGCCGATACCGGAGAGATCGTTCTGCCTTGCATAATGCTTCAGGTAATTGTCCAGGCTTTCTGTTCCGCATGAAAAGGATTTACATTCGTGCGCCCTGATGATCCTTTCAATTACGATGTCTTTACAATCATTCATTAAGCGACTTGTACCGTTTGGCCGCGCGTAAAAGCGACGTGCCGGGTGCTCTATCAAGGGCCTGTATGAATATTTCCTGGTCACCCTCGCTCAGGCTGATTGTGTTCGATTCTTCAATGACCTGTTTTGCATTCTCCACAAGGACCGCCGTCGCAAAGGCGCTTATTGAAAGTCCCCGGTATTGGGCTGCCTTTTCAATAAGCTGTTTCACATCACTTGAGACGCGCACGTCTATCCTGTCA
>JAKQCH010000315.1 GCA_029573825.1 Spirochaetota bacterium
TAATGAAAATGATTTTCTGGAAAGCATGGTGGAGGGGTATACCGCGATTTATCTGAATATCGGTTCCGATAAAATGGCGGACCTTGTACTGGGAATGATTGACAAGTATGACGCTGACGGGGTAGTAATGCATTCGAACAGAAGCTGCAAGCCCTATTCTCTGGGGCAGTACGATATCCAGAAAATCATTATGAAAAAGCGGGATATCCCGACACTCTTCATAGAGGCGGACATGGTGGATGAGCGCAGCTTCAGCGAAAGTCAGATTGAAACGCGCATTGACGCGTTCATGGAAGTGATTAAACAGCGGAAGGCATAAGGAGGTTCAGATGAGCATTACATACGGATTAAAAGATAAAGTTGTCCTTGTTACCGGGGGCAGCCGGGGGATCGGTTTTGAAATTGCAAAGTATTGCGTCCGGGAAGGGGCGAAGGTCGTTATCAACGGGCGTAAACAGGAGGGCCTTGACGCCGCTGCCGCAGAGCTGAAGGCGGGGGAGAACCTTCTGACGGTATCAGCCCACATCGCGAAAGAAGAAGATGTGAACAGCCTCTTCGATGCCGTAATGAAAAAATTTGGCAGGGTCGATGTGCTGATCAACAATGTCGGCATGAACCTTCCGGGGCCGTCACTTGACGAAACCGACCCGGCGCTGTGGCAGAAAATCATTGATTCCAATCTCACCGGGACATTTCTTGTTTCCAGGAAGGCCGCGGCGATAATGAAGGCACAGAAGTCAGGGAAAATTGTAAGCATTTCATCAATTGCCGGGAGAAAAGCCTCACCGGGGATGGGGATTTACGGGATCGCGAAAGCGGGAATAGAGATGATGACGAAGGTCCTCGCCTCGGAGCTTGCGCTGTTCGGCGTACAGGTGAACGCTGTCGCACCGGCGATGGTTCGTACCGATTTCTCGAAGCCCTTCTGGTCCAACAGCGATATTCATGAGTACGTGGTGAAGGGAATCCCCATGGGGCGGATCGCGGAACCCCTTGATGTGGTGCACCCGGCGCTTTTTCTTGCCTCCGAAGGGTCCGCATTCATTACGGGACAGACCATTGTGGTTGACGGCGGGACTACCGCAGTATAAATAAAATTTCCGGTTCTGCAATCTTGAAGGGGGAGCTGCACCGGGGCCCCCTGACATACCTGCATATACCGGGGGGACAGCTATGGGTATCATCACAGCAGGAATTGACATCGGTTCAATAACCACCAAGGCGGTCCTTGTTGCCGATGGGAAAATTATCGCGAGTAAGGTGATTTTTACCGGCTACCATGCGGGGCAGGCGGGTGAGTCTGTGCTCAATGATATTCTCGTTGAAACCGGAATTGTGATGTCCGACATCGCCCATATCATCGCCACGGGGTATGGGCGGAACAGTGTGAAGATATCGGACAAATCAATTACCGAAATCAGCTGTCATGCCGCGGGGGCGCATTTCCTGAATCCGGAAATACGCTCCATTATCGACATCGGGGGCCAGGACAGCAAGGCAATCCTCATCGATGAGGATGGGCGGGTGAAAGATTTTGCCATGAACGATAAATGCGCCGCCGGTACCGGGCGATTCCTTGAAGTCATGGCCCGTGCTCTTGAGGTGGACCTGGAGGGTTTCGGTGAGCTTTCTCTCGAGTCAGGGACACCGTCAAAAATCAGCAGCATCTGTACTGTCTTTGCGGAATCGGAGGTGATCTCCCTTATTTCCAAAGGGGAAACCAGGGAAAACATCATTGCCGGGATTCATGACTCCGTGGCAAGCCGTGTCGCGGCCCTGGCAAAGCGGGTTGGGGTCAGGGTCCCTCTCATGATGACCGGTGGCGTTGCGAAAAATATTGGTGTAGTGAGGGCCCTGGAACGGAAGCTTGAAATCCCCATCATCGTTACCGACAGCGCACAGATCAACGGTGCCCTCGGAGCGGCAGTCCTTGCATCGAAGCTCTGACCCCCGGTTACCCTCTGCAGTCAACAGGTTACCCGTAATTCTTCTTGAAATCATTTGTATACCTGCTAATAATGTATGTATCTGTTGATTATGATGCCCATTGTCGTTTTCTTCAGAAATTTCCCTGTCACAGGCAGCTGTCATGAAATATCTTTTTGGTCCCATTAATTCCCGGAGGCTCGGGATATCACTCGGTGTCGACCTTGTACCGTTCAAGACCTGTTCAATGGACTGCGTGTACTGTGAATGCGGCGCCACAACAGATCTCACCATTGAACGGAGAGAATATGTCCCCACCGCGGATGTTATCTCGGAGCTGGACAGTTATCTTGGAGATGCCCCCGCAATTGATGTGATCACATTTTCCGGCTCAGGGGAGCCGACCCTGCACAGCGGGATCGGTGATGTTATCCGATTTTTAAAGGAACACTATCCGAAGTACAGAATTGTTGTTCTCACAAACGGGTCGCTTTTCTGGATGGAGGATGTGCGGAAAGCGGTCCATGATGCAGATATCCTGGTGCCCTCCCTTGACGCAGCCACAGAAAGGGGGGTTGCTGATATAAATCGTCCCGCCGATGGAATAACTGCGGAAAGAATCGTTGAAGGACTTATTGCGCTGCGAAGGGAGTTCTCGGGTGAAATACGCCTTGAAGTATTTATTGTGCCGGGTATGAATGATAGCGATACCGAAATTCATGCTTTGAAACAGGCATGTGAAGCCATTCGGCCGGATAGTATACAGCTTAACACCCTCGACAGGCCGGGGACCGTTGAAACGGTCAGAAAGGCATCCGCTGATACCATCGCGCGTATCACAGAGATGCTGCATCCCCTGCCGGTGGAAGTGATTGGAAAGCCGGACTATTCGCGGGACGTTTCTCCCATTCGGGGAGATATCGATGAGTCGATAATCAGGACACTCACCCGGCGTCCATCCACATCGGATGACCTCGCGAAAAGCCTCGATGTCAGAACGACAGAGGTGATAAAGATTCTTGCACGCATGATTGACGAAGGCCGCATTGAGGAGAAGGTTCAGGAACGGGGGACATTTTATTGTCTGAGGCATACTGAACAGCATTGAAAACACCGCCGCAGATAGCAGTTTCTCCCGCCCGGTCAATTGCTGCTGAGTACCGGTGGTGGTTTTCCAATAATAGTTGACATCGGCCGCCATTGCGGAACAATACCGTTGATTATATTTGGCACGAAGAGGATTGTACAGAATGGCAACCAGAAACAGTGAAAAACTGGATAAGAGAAAATTGCAGATCGGAACAGCCGCCTATGAGGTTATCGCTCTCAAGGGATATAATAACTTCACCATTGACGACATCGCGAACCATGCCGGGCTTTCCAAGGGCGGTGTTCTGCATTACTTCAAATCGAAAGAGGAAATTCTGATTTATCTTCTTGAGCAGATTTCCATGATAATCGAGAAG
>JAKQCH010000382.1 GCA_029573825.1 Spirochaetota bacterium
TTCCTCAATCCTGTCAACGAGGGTCCGCACTTTCGGCCAGTATTTTTTCTGGAAGAACGGATAAAAAAAGGAACGTGCGTCATCCTTTTTGAAATTAGGCCATTCCTTATATTTCCCCGTAAGCATTCCTCCGCCCAGTGACCCGTAGGGTATCATGTCGATGCCGAGATCGAGGCACGCAGGGCGAATGTCTTGTTCGATATTCCGGTCAAGGAGCGAGTATGGAGGCTGCAGGGTGGCGATGTCGGCAAATTGCGCCGCTTCACGGAGCTGGTCCGATGAAAAGTTTGACACGCCGATATATTTTATTTTTCCCTGCTCCCTGAACCGTGTGAGGGCTGCCATTGTTTTCTCAAGGGGCGTGTTCGGATCCGGCCAGTGGCACTGGTACAGATCAATGTAGTCTGTTCGAAGCCGTCGCAGGGAGTTCCCGAGGTCCTTTTCGATGAAGTCCGGAGCGAGGGTAGTGATAAAACCGTTCTCCACATCCAGGCCGCATTTTGTCGCGATGAAAACCTTGTCTCTTTTCCCCTGAATCACATCACCAATCAGGGTTTCCGCATTTCCGGAACCGTATGCCGGGGCTGTGTCAATGCAGTTGATGCCGTAATCAAGGGCGGTATTAATAGCACGTAACGCGTCGTCCTGATCATACGGCCCCCAGTTAGCGCCGCCGATGGCCCAGGTGCCAAGAATTTCCTGTGAAATTTCCATGCCGCTGTCTTTAAACTGTACATATTTCATGATATAATTCCTTGTAAAAAATTCTGCTGCCGCAGTGTAATTAATCGTATGCCGGTGTATATCATTTCGGGGCGATATCGTCAAGTCAAAAGAATATCGTCACAGTTATTACATGAGAGGGATACTTACATCTTCGGAAAGGGATTCCTGTTGACAGCAGTATTTCGGGAGATATTCTTTTCATCGGTATAATTTTTTAAGACGGGAAAGGTAATGAACACAAAAAAGGAAGATACTGATGCGCTGATATTACGGCATGTTGAAGAATACGGGCGTGAATCCATGAAGAACCTTCGCGCAAGTCACGGGTGGGACCACGTGCAGCGGGTCTATGCCCTCGCATGTCATATTGCCGAGAAGGAAGGCGTTGATATATTTATTGTGAAAGCCGCCTCAATACTACACGATATCGGACGTGAAGCCGAAAACCGGGCAGGGGGGACACTGTGTCACGCGGAGCTGGGAGCGGAAATGGCGCGGCAGTTCCTTCAAACACAGGGGGTTGATAATGACCGGACAGAGCACATTGCCCGGTGTATCCTGACCCACCGGTATCGGGGGCACCTGAGGCCTGAAACAGTGGAGGCCATGGCGGTCCATGACGCGGACAAGCTTGATTCAATCGGCGCCGTGGGGATCGGGCGGGCGTTTCTTTTTTCCGGAGAGGTGGGGGCAAAGCTTCACAACCCGTCGATAGATATACATGCAACAAGCGCCTACAGCGAAGAGGACACCGCGTACCGCGAGTTTATTCACAAGCTGCAGTATGTGCGTGAGAGGATGCTTACCGGTGAAGGAAAGCGGCTCGCGGAAGGGCGGCATGATTTTATGGTCCGGTTTTTCGATCAGATTCAGGAGGAGGCGAAAGGGCTCCGGTAAGGAAGCCCCCCGACGATATACAATACTATGCCCAGGTAATGAGTCCCGGCTCAAACTTCCGCTGAATATCCTTTCTGAAGGGGATGATCCGCACGGTAAATCCGAACTGGCCTGATTTGAGGCAGAGCATCTGACCTTCAAAAAAATAATCTCCCCCTCCCTGGTCTTCGGACATGAACATGGGGAGTGCCGCGCCTTCGACGATTTCACCGGTAGTATCAAGATTCCCGAAATACAGCTCCACGTTGACATCTTCCGGTTTCAGGGTACCCAGATGAACTTCAGCTTTTACCCTGAGGCGGGAGCCGACGGTAATTTCCTTCTGGTCCTCCGAGTGCATGTTGGTGACTGACGCGTGCGACCAGAGTGTGGCGACGTGCCGTTTCCATTTTGACAGGTCCTTTGTCAGGGCATGGCTGTTGTCGGAAAACTTTCTGCTGTTTTTATGGGCGCTCAGATAAAACTTTTCGGTGTAGTCCCGAACCATGCGGTTGGTGTTGAACTGGGGCGATATCGTTTTCATTGATTCCTTAATTCGGGCAATCCACTGCCGCGGGAGCTGGTCTGCGCCGCGGTCATAGAACATGGGGATGACCTCCTGTTCCAGAATATTATACAATGAATGGCTTTCCACCTCGTCCTGATAGTTCAGGTCATCATATTCC
>JAKQCH010000401.1 GCA_029573825.1 Spirochaetota bacterium
GTTGTTCGAAGATTTCATCTTCCTTCATGCCTTTTTCGGGTATTCTCAAAATAACCTCGTCAACATTGATAGTGTCCATTTTATGTCTGATAAATCACCATTCCCAATACTCAGGTGCCGGTTGACCTTTACTCATTGCGATTGTCAGAACTTTGGCTTCCCCCACATTTTAATGACTAAAATAAGGATGATTGATATCAAAAGGAGCAGGACGTTGGCGCCGATAACCAGCCAGAGGTTCCATCCCCACCATACCGGTGCATTAACCAGGAGCATGCTGGCCACAATTATCGGCATTGCCACCATGTTCATTAACCCTATTTCAAAGGCAACGGGAGTCCTGAACTCGGGGTCAATGACCCGAAGCAGCAGCAAACCTGTTGAAACGGTACCAGTACAGGTCCCGAAAATGGTCATGGTTCGTTCAAAGTTCAGCGTGTCAATACGCCTTCCGAGGTAGAGAATTGACCATGTCGTGACGACGGTAGCCGCGAGTGACATCAGTGCGATGGGAACGATGTATTCCCACACTACCACCAGCTGTATCGCCATAATGGTTCCCACCAGCAGAAAATCCAGGGACCACCCTGTTATCCTGCGCTGTATGCCGGGATCAATGATACGGCGTATGCCGAGCTTCGTCATTATAATGCGGACAAAGACTGCGATGAAGAGTCCGAAAAAGAAGAAAAATCCGAACAGCGATTTGGATATATTGGGAGAGGTGATTTTTACCAGACCCATGGTGAAGAAATAAGCGAGGATATATACCAGTCCAATTAGTGCCATGTGGACAGCCATGGTCTCGACATTGCCGGAATGTGTCGTAAGTTCCCCTGCGGATTCTTTTTTCTCTCCGTCAGAAATTATACCGCAGAGGAGGTCCTGGGGAAGCGCCTGATGTTTTTCAACGGGGAGCCCCTTTTTTACGCCCCACCGGATGAGGGGTATACCAACGAAAAAAGCGACGAGAAATCCGATCGCGGCGAAGGTGAGCCCGATCGTTGACGCATTTGTAAAACCATACTGCGTCTCCCACACCTGCCCGAAAGAGAGGGCCTGCCCCGGACCTTCGGTGAATCCCAGCGGTACAAAAAGTCCGAAGGTAGGGAAAAGGTGAATGCCGAAGTACCCGAAGCCCAGCACAAAAAGACAGCCGATAACCGCCTGAAGTGAAATTGATACACCCTCTATGGCGGCCATCCATGTGGCCCCCTTCAGCATGCTTTTCGCCTTTGCCTTCTGCCCATCGGATTCCCGGTTATACGTGAGGCCAATGGATATGAAGGATATGATGAAGAAATGATATACGAACGCTTCGATTAATTCATATTTTATGGGCAGGAGATTCAGGCTAAGAACAATCATCCCAAGCATTCCCCCGATGAGGCAGCTGGGAATAAGGAATGTCTGGAAAAACCTGAATCGTGCCCTGAGGAAAATACCGATCAGCAGAAAAATTGACATCACACCAAATGCGATAAATGGTTCAAACGGGAAAGGTGTTTCCATGTGTTCCTCCGGAATATATTTGCTGAGAACGGATGATAATGTATTTTATGTCACGCTAATGTAATTGCTGTGAGTGTATAACGGGTGTCAATCGGGATCAAGCAAAAAAATAAAGGTGTGATGATTTCTTTGATGGAAATTTCTCAACAGATGACGATGTGTTTTATTTGGTAAAATTTCTGATTCCTGTGCTGAGAAATCGAATGCTGTTGAGCGGGCTTTTCCAGTATGCCGTTGCTTATCCGGCGGGATCGGGAATTATTTCCGCGACAACGCGCACAATTGACGCATCGGCCCGTATGTTGAGGGGGAAGGCATAGAGGCGTATTGCCATATTGCGGAGCTCTTTCAGGTTCCGGAGGTTCTCAATTATTAGTATATCATTTTCGAGAAGTTTCCAGTGGACCGGGAAGGGATCATGGTCCGGTGAAGGCATGTCCAGGCCGATAAGACGTACATTTTTTTCAACGAAGAATTCCACCATGTTCATATCCAGGGCCGGATGATCAGTGAAGTATCCATCGGTTCCGTACTTTTCATCATGGCCGGTGTAGAATAAAACAATATCGTTCTTCTGAATCCAGCCATCGAAAGAGTTCCTGAAGGTGATTACCGGTTCTCCCTTTACATCCAACACCTTCGCCGTCCCGCAAAAAATATCCAACCCATACTCGTTGATATATTTCCTGCCGTCAGTTAGATGCATCGGTGCGTCTATGTGGGTGCCCGTATGCATGCCTATTGCAAGTCGGTGATGATTGAAGCCGTCACTGTGTAAAAATTTGTCCTGTGTCATACAGGCTGGTGAGTCCCCCGGGTAAACCGGCATGTTGTTGTCAATCACATGACTTAAATCAATCAGTTTCATATATTCTTCCGTATCCATAGTTTAAGGAGCAGATGCGTAACTATATACTGCAATGGAAGAGAAGTGTACTTCACGTGATGGTTATGGCAAGAAAAATACGGAAAAGCTGAAGTTGCCTGACATGGTGAACTCCCCCGATATGACGCACCGGATCAGAAAAACCTATTGACTTTTATCTGGTCAGTTTCTATAAATATTGAAATGGTCAAAAGTATCCGTTACGAAGGTTATGAAAACCGTCCTTCAGGAGGAACAGAAAGCTGTAAAGCTTCCCGGGGAGGTGTACAGGTGCCCTGGCCATTCCCGAAAACATGCTGGAGGCAGTTATGAGCGTAATAGACCGGTTCTTTTTATCCGAGTACAGCGAATCAGATTTCTGGAACAGACAGCGCGCAAAGGACCTGCTAATAACGTCCGTTGTCATGGCATTTTTACTGCTCCTGCTGCTGTTTTTCCTGACAGTTATACAGGGGAGAAGCGTGGGTGACGTTACATGCCTGGGAATTATCGGTCTTGAGATAATATTATCTTTCGGGTTACTGCTCACAAAGAAAGGATATGTCGGCATCGCGTCCCATGTTATACTGGTGCCCATGGCGGCGGTGGTGTGGGTCAATCTCTTCATGAGCCTCGGGAGAATAGAGGTCATCCGGGTACTCAACGGCATTGGTCTGGTGTTTCCTGTCATTGGACTTGTTTCACTGCTGATGAACCGTATTTCTGTTCTGATATATACCCTGTGCAACTGCGTTCTGCTCGGTTTGTACTGCAATGTGCTGATTCAGGGACGGTTTATTACAAGGCCCGAGGGGCTCAGCTATTTTGTGGATTTCGCCCTTGGCATAATCATGCTTGGTGTTATCTGCAGCAGGATTCTTGGAAACAGCAGCAAGGCGAACAAGTCAATCGCCGACGCCCTCGAAGAGAGCAATCTGAAAGGCGAGAGC
>JAKQCH010000402.1 GCA_029573825.1 Spirochaetota bacterium
GCTCTCGCCTTTCAGATTGCTCTCTTCGAGGGCGTCGGCGATTGACTTGTTCGCCTTGCTGCTGTTTCCAAGAATCCTGCTGCAGATAACACCAAGCATGATTATGCCAAGGGCGAAATCCACAAAATAGCTGAGCCCCTCAGGCCTTGTAATAAACCGTCCCTGAATCAGCACATTGCAGTACAAACCGAGCAGAACGCAGTTGCACAGGGTATATATCAGAACAGAAATGCGGTTCATCAGCAGTGAAACAAGTCCAATAACAGGAAACACCAGACCGATGCCGTTGAGCACCCGGATGACCTCAATTTTTCCGAGGCTCACGAAGAGATTGACCCATACCACCGCCGCCATGGGCAACAGTATAACATGGGACGCGATGCCGACATACCCTTTCTTTGTGAGCAGCAATCCGAAAGATATTATTACCTCAAGGCCGATAATTCCCAGGCATGTAACGTCAGCCACGCTTCTTCCCTGTATAACTGTCAGGAAAAACAGCAGCAGGAGCAGTAAAAATGCCATGACAACGGACGTTATTACCAGGTCCTTTGCGCGCTGTCTGTTCCAGAAATCTGATTCGCTGTACTCGGATAAAAAGAACCGGTCTATTCCGCTCATAACTGCCTCCAGCATGTTTTCGGGAATGGCCAGGACACCCGTACACCTCCCCGGAAAGCTTTACAGCTTTCTGTTTCCCGTGAAGGACGGTTTTCAGAACCTTCGTACCGGATACTTTTGACCATTTCAATATTCATAGAAACTGACCATATAAAAGTCAATTGGTTTTTCTGATCCGGTGCGCCATATCGGGGGAGTTCAGCTTTTCCGGATTTTTCTTGCCATAACCATCACGTGAAGTACACTTCTCTTCCATTGCAGTATATAGTTGCACATCTGCTCCTTAAACTATGGATACGGAAGAATACATGAAACTGATTGATTTAAGTCATGTGATTGACAACAACATGCCGGTTTACCCGGGAGACTCACCGGCTTATCTGACACGGGACAAATTTTTACACCGTGACGGCTTCAATCATCACCGACTTGCAACAGGCACGCATACGGGCACCCACATAGACGCACCGATGCATCTAACTGATGGCAGGAAATATATCAACGAGTATGGGTTGGATATTTTTTGCGGGACGGCAAAGGTGCTGGATGTAACGGGAGAATCGGTAATCACCTACAGGAACTCTTTCGATGACTGGATTCAGAAGAACGATATTGTGTTATTCTACACCGGCCATGATGAAAAGTACGGAACCGGTGGATATTTCACTGATCATCCGGCCCTTGATATGAACATGGTGGAATTCCTCGTTGAAAAAAAAGTACGTCTCATCGGCCTGGACATGCCTTCGCCGGACCATCATCCCTTTCCGGTTCACAGGAAACTTCTCGAAAACGATATATTAATAATTGAGAACCTCAGGAACCTTAAGGAGCTCCGCGATAAGACAATACGCCTCTATGCCTTCCCCCTCAACATACGGGCCGATGCGTCAATTGTGCGCGTTGTCGCGGAAATAATACCTGCTCCCGCCGGATAAGCACTACTGCATCCGGGAAAAGCCCTTTCCGCAGTATTCGGTTTTTCAGCACCGGAATCAGAAATATTATCGAATACAACACATCGTCACCTGTTGCGAAATTTCCATCAAAGAAATCATTACACCTTTATTTTTTTGCTTGATCCCGATTGCCACCCGTTATACACTCACAGCAATTACATTAGCGTGACATAAAATACATTAGCATCCGTTCTCAACAAATATATTCCGGAGGAATACATGGAAACACCTTTCCCGTTTGAACCGTTACTCGCATTTGGAGCTATGTCAATTTTTCTACTGATCGGTATTTTCCTCAGGGCACGGTTCAGGTTTTTCCAGACATTCCTGATTCCCAGCTGCCTCATCGGGGGGATGCTTGGGATGATTGTTCTTAGTCTGAATCTCCTGCCCATAAAATATGAATTAATCGAAGCGTTCGTATACCATTTCTTTATCATATCCTTCATATCCATTGGCCTCACGTATAACCGGGAATCTGATGGGCAGAAGGCAAAGACGAAAAGCATGCTGAAGGGGGCCACATGGATGGCCGCCATAGAAGGTGTATCAATTTCACTGCAGGCGGTTATCGGCTGTCTTTTTGTCCTGGGCTTCGGGTATTTCGGCATACACCTCTTCCCTACCTTCGGACTTTTTGTACCGCTGGGATTCACCGAAGGTCCGGGACAGGCCCTCTCTTTCGGGCAGGTGTGGGAGACACAGTACGGATTTACGAACGCGTCAACGATTGGGCTCACCTTTGCCGCGATCGGATTTCTCGTCGCTTTTTTCGTCGGTATACCCCTCATCCGGTGGGGCGTAAAAAAGGGGCTCCCCGTTGAGAAACCTCAGGCGCTGCCCCAGGACCTCCTCTGCGGAATAATTTCTGACGGAGAAAAAAAAGAACCCGCAGGGGAACTTACGACACATTCCGGCAATGTCGAGACCCTGGCTGTCCACATGGCACTGGTGGGACTGGTATACATCCTCGCCTATTTCTTCACCATGGGCCTGGTAAAAATCACCTCTCCCAATATATCCAAGTCGCTGTTCGGATTTTTCTTTTTTTTCGGACTCTTCATCGCGGTATTAGTCCGCATTATAATGACGAAGCTCGGCATACGCCGCATCATTGATCCCGGCATTCAGCGAAGGATAACAGGGTGGTCAGTAGACTTTCTACTGGTGGGAACCATTATGGCAATACAGCTGGTGGTAGTGTGGGAATACATTGTTCCCATCGCACTGATGTCTGTCGCGGCCGCTGTCGTCACGACATGGTCAATTCTCTACCTTGGAAGGCGTATTGACACGCTGAACTTTGAACGAACCATGACAATTTTCGGGACCTGTACTGGTACCGTTTCAACGGGGTTGCTGCTGCTTCGGGTCATTGACCCCGAGTTCAGGACTCCCGTTGCCTTTGAAATAGGCATAATGATCATGGTGGCAATGCCGATCATTGTGGCCAGCATGCTCCTGGTTAACGCGCCGGTATGGTGGGGATGGAACCTCTGGCTTGTTATCGGCGCCCACGTTCTGCTCCTGTTGATATCAATCATCCTTATTCTGGCAATTAAAATGTGGGGGAAGCCAAAGTTCTGACAATCGCAAAGAATAAAGGTCAACCGGCACCTGAGTATTGGTTATGGTGATTTATCAGACAAAAAATGGACACTATCAATGATGACGAGGTCATGTTGAAAATACCCGAGAAAGGCATGAAGGAAGATGAAATCTTCGAACAACTGCATGCATACAAAAAGATGGATATTGACTGGCGCTCCGGCCGGGTGCTGGGGTACATTTATGACGCCGGCAGGGAGGCTGAAGAAATCGGCAAAAAGGCGTATATGATGTTTCTGTCGGAAAGCGGCCTTGACCCCACCACATTTCCAAGTCTCATGCATATGGAAAATGACCTGGTATCAATGATGGCGGGCCATGTCGGCGGTGATGACCAGGTAGCGGGTAATTTCACCAGCGGAGGGACTGAAAGTATTTTACTCGCGGTCAAAACCGCCCGTGACTGCAGCCGGAAAACCAGGCCCGGCGTCACCCGGCCCGAAATGGTGCTCCCCGTCACAGCCCATGCCGCCTTTCACAAGGCGGCGGAATACTTTGACGTCAGGGTTGTGCAGACACCCGTCGACAGCCGCACGTATAAAGCGGACCCCGGAGCGATGGAAGCGGCGGTTACATCCAACACAATTCTCCTGGTTGCCTCCGCGCCTTCCTATGCCCACGGCGTTATCGATCCCATACCGGAAATCGGAGACCTTGCCCATTCGAGGGGCCTCTTTTTTCATGTGGATGCCTGCGTGGGGGGATTTATGCTGCCATTCCTCCGGGAACTGGGAGAAAAGGTGCCGGAGTTTGGATTTTCGGTGCCCGGTGTCACCTCACTGTCCATGGATTTCCACAAGTACGGATACACGCCGAAAAACGCTTCAGTTATTCTCTACAAAAACAGGACGATCCGCCGTCACCAGCTTTTCGCCTGTTCCGCATGGCCGGGCTACTCTCTGGCCAACAACACCATTCAGAGCAGCAAATCCGGCGGCCCCCTCGCGGCGGCGTGGGCCGTGGTGCACTTCCTCGGAACAGAAGGATACCGTGAATTCGCGAAGCAGACACGCCATGCTACCCTGAAGCTTGTGGAAGGAATTAACCGCATTGAGGGATTGCGGGTGCTGGGTCAGCCGGACATGTTTATGTTTTCCGTCGCCTCAGAATCGGTCAACGTGTTTCATGTTGTTGATCAGATGAAAAAGCGCGGCTGGTATCTCCAGCCCCAGCTGTCGTATGGCAATTCACCGGAGAATTTTCACATCTCCCTCACCATCGCCAATGTCCATCTTATAGACGACCTTCTGGGAAACCTCCGGGAAAGCGTCGATGAAGCACGGAAACAGAAATCCGGCGATATAGTGAAGATCGTAAAAGATGCCCTCGGGGACATAGAGGAAAATTCAATCAACGAAGACAACATAGCCCGGATGATGGCCATGGCAGGGATTAAACCGGGAGGAATCCCCGGCGGCGACATGGGGGACGTCAACGAAATCCTCAATGCCCTTTCTCCGGAGCTCAGGGAAATGCTGTTGAAGGAATTCCTCAATGAGCTTTTTGTCACCCGGTCAGGAAATTAACGGGAAAAGAACTGAAATTTCCGTCAATTCCCCGAACTCACCGCACTATATTTTATCCAGCGCCTGCTTCAGATCATCAATGAGCAGCCCGGTTTTATCAATTCCCGCAGAAAGGCGGACAGTGTTTTTCTCCACGCCGAAACCAACCCGCCGCTCAGGAGGGAGATACAGCATCGTGGTGAGGTACGGAATGCAGATCAGCGTTTCCGTCGAACCCAGACTCACCGCATGATAGATCGTTTCGAGGTTGGTGATAAAATTCTTTGCGTCCTCCTGGGAATTTCCCACATTGAAGGCTAACATTCCACAAAAGCCATTCTTCATCTGCCTGGATGCCACGGCGTGACCGGGATCATCCACGAGTCCCGGATAAAAGGTCTTTGAAATTTTCGGATGGCCCTTGAGAAATTCCGCCATCGCCATTGCGTTATGGGCCATCCGCTCCGCCCTCATGTCAAATGTCTTGAGGCCGCGCTCCAGAAGTGACGCGGAATAGGCATCCAGCGTCGTTCCCAGGGCCTGACGAGTGAACCAGAGTTTTTCATAATCAGCCTTATTGCATGCGATGGCACCCGCCATGAGGTCGTTGTGCCCCCCGAGGGCCTTGGTGGCGCTATGAACAACCATGTGCGCGCCGAATTCGAGAGGCTTCTGGTGGTATGGCGTCGCGAAGGTATTATCGACAATGAACAGTATATTGTGTTTTTTCGCAATTGCTGCGGTTTTTTCGATATCGATTATCTTACAGAGCGGATTACTCGGCGTCTCACAAAAAATCATTGATGTTGACGGTTTGATATGGCGTTCAATGGCATCGCACTCGCTGGCGTCCAGCCATGTAATCTCGATCCCCATCCTCTCAAGGATCAGTGAAACTTTATAGTGGGCGCCATAAATATCATGGAAGAGAATGAGATGGTCTCCCGCCTTAAGATAGGTGAAGTACACCATGGAACATGCGGCCATACCCGTGGTGCAGACGATACAATCCTCAGAGCCCTCCATGCGGGCAATTTTTTTCTCAACAGCGCGGACCGTGGGATTGTCATCACGATGGTACGTATATCCGTCAATTTCTCCATCGGTAATCTGACGAAGCACGTCAAAAGATTTATATTCGTAGTTAACCGCATTAACAATCGGGGTTACCATAGGTTTATTGCCGTACGGTGTTAAGGGATCAGGCATAACATCCTCCATATAAAAGGAATTATTTTACATCATTGCGGAGTATATCTTCACAATAATTTCGGTGTTATCAAAGAAGTTCATATATAAGAAAAGTCAAGTTTTTATTATGCTGTCCCGCAGCATATCAGGTTACAGGGGACAACGGCCAGAGTGATTGTTGCGGATATTATGCTTGATAAATATCGCACGTGTTCTATAGAGTGCCGGATATTCCAGGACACATTCCCATCCCATTGAAGTCTGCAGTATTCATGGATACCGTGTGACGGAAGAAACCATTCAACACTATTATCAGGAGATATTCTACATGAAAAAAATTATTCCAGTTCTCATACTGGCGCTCTGCATCCCGGCGCTCGCATGCACCCCCGGACTCTCTTCGGAAAAAGCAAAATACAGTTACAGCTTCGGATATCAGATCGGTTCTGTCCTCAAAAGCCGTCCCATGTTCAACAGGGAGAACATCACCGCGGGAATGAAAGACGCCCTTGAAGGCAGAGATCCTTCCGGCGATAAAAGCCGTCAGATCGGCCACCGTCTCGGTAAGAGTTATAAGGACCAGGGGATTTCCATTGACATGGAAGTGTTCACCCTCGGCGTCAATGACGGTTATGAAGGGACCGAACCGAAGATTGCCCGGAACGTGATGTCCGATGCAGTCAGCACCCTCCAGAGGGACATCAGTGAAAAAAACCTGAAAGCGGGAAGCGTGTACCTCGCAGCAAACAAGAAGAAGGAAGGAGTTGTGGTCACCGCAAGCGGGCTTCAATACCGGATACTCGTCCCTGGTAACGGGCAGAGCCCCCGTGCAACTGACAAGGTGCGTGTGCACTACACGGGAAAGCTGATCAACGGTGAAGTCTTTGACAGCTCCATCGCGCGAAACACCCCCGCTGAATTTGTGCTCAA
The DNA here is from genome assembly GCA_029573825.1 of Spirochaetota bacterium. Classification (GTDB taxonomy): domain Bacteria; phylum Spirochaetota; class UBA4802; order UBA4802; family JAGODF01; genus JAKQCH01. The sequence continues at coordinate 6,815 of JAKQCH010000402.1, forward strand.
CCAGGTCATAAAGGGATGGACTGAAGGGGTGCAGCTGATGAAGGTCGGTTCAAAATATGAATTCGCCATCCCCTCGGATCTGGGGTACGGACCCCGTGGCGCCGGAAGTATCCCGGGGAACTCGGTGCTGATCTTTGAAGTCGAGCTGCTCGGCATCCTCAGATAGGAAGCTGCACACCCGGTACAGAAATAATTACTGAAGGGGAATATAAAAAAAAGAAAAATCTGAGAATTCAACGATTAAAAGCCTGCCCTGAAGTGAAGGCGTTCCCCACAGCACATTCAGCACCTCCTGTGCCATGATACCGCCGGCTGTCACAACAACCGGCGGTGTGACAGAAACTCCCGGCGCTGACGAAGCAGTATCCGAATACAGCTCAGTCAGCGTGGGAGTCTTCCCCCGCACCACCGTGGTAATCTGCCCATAGTCCCGCTCCACACCGCCGTGCACCAGGGACACACCCTCCGGCACCCCCGCTTCGAGGGCAAACCGGCCTGGGAAATTATCCAGGCAGTCTACGACGACGGCGCACTTCATGTCCCGCAGCAGAACCGCAACGTCCCCGGAAACATCTATCTCCCGCACAACAGGAACAACTTCCGTGAAGGTGCTGATTTCCCTGAGCTTCCCCGCGGCTGCTTCAACTTTGATTTTCCCCACATCGTCCATGGAATACAGAATCTGCCGGTTCAAATCAGGAATATCGACACGTCCCTTATCAATCAGCACAATGCGGCCGATACCGCTGCGCACCAGAATTTCAGCCACCGTACACCCAAGGCCCCCTGTGCCCGCAACCGCCACCGCCGCTTCCCGGACTTTTTGCGTTCTCTCAGGGCCCCACACCGGCGTGCACCGTGAAAAATATTCCCGTTCCTCCGCCATCATCCCCCGCCGCCGGGAGGAAACAGGGACACTTCATCACCGTCTTCAATAATCGTATCCAGCCCGTCAAGATGCTGAACGTGCCGCCCGTTCACAAGAATAAGTGTCCCTCGTTTCATTTTTCCCTCATCATCCAGCACCTTATGGAGGAACGGCACAGGCACCGCACGCTGGGCATCATCAAGCAGGTCACGGACCGATATCCCCCTCCTGTCAAGGATGACATCAGCCCGCTTCACAAGAAGCCGCAGAATCGTGAAAAAACGAACCCGTATCATGGTACCCGCGAAACGTGACTGCGCCGCATCAGGGAGGACACCCTTACCCGGTCTTCCGCACCAGGACAACCTTCGCGTTCTCCAGGCCCAGTTGTTTCAACTTCCCTTTCGGTATTGTCCCGTCCTTGTTCCATCCCCGAAGACTGTAGTACTCAGGAAGCAGCTGCTGTACATGTGATACCGCACCTTTCTGCGGCCCGTCGGGAATTGGCTCCAGGAACCGTTCCGGGAGGCTATCTGTCACGGGAGAAATTCCCGCCTTCAGATTGAAGTCCCGTTCAAGATTCCATATTCTCTCGCCAATCGTCAGCACCTCTTCCGCAGTCATGGAAAAACCTGTTGCCCCGTTAATGAGGTCCGTATAGTCCTGAAGACCCAGGGCAAAGGAACTGAAGAGACACAATCCCGCTGAATCGATAACCGCCGTGAGGTCCTGAAATGTTTTCACCCACTGCGGCTTCCCCGTGAGCTCCTGGGGGTCCAGCTTTTCCGGCGACCCGAGTATTTCCGGAGAAATAAGGTATCCCCGCACATGGCAGCCCCCCCTGTTCGATGTCGCGTAACTCAGGCCGTGACCCTGCACGCCGCGGGGATCGTACGCCGGCAGTTCCTGTTTTTTCACGCTCATGGAAAGCTCCGGATGCCCGAAATGCTCACCGAGACGGTACGAACCTTCCGCAAGAAGGTCACCAAACCCCTCCCGCATTCCTGTCATTCTGGTATAGTATACCACTGCTTCCGAGCTGCCGAATTTCATTTCCGGGCCGTTCTGCAGGTCCTCTTTTTTTATATACCCCTTCTCGTACATTTCCATCGCCGCCGCGATCGTTGTCCCTGTCGATATCGTATCAAGCCCCAGATCGTTGCAGATGAAATTGGCCTCGGTGATTGCAATCAGGTCGTTGACGCCGCAGTCAGCGCCGAATGCCCATCCCGACTCGTACTCCGGCCCCTCGCCTTCACGGCCTCCGGGCAGCACGGTGTAACGGCCGCAGGCGATAGGACATCCGAAACACGCCTTATTGCTCTTCAGATACCCTTTCGCCACAAGGGCCTCACCGCTCACCTCTTCTGTATCTTCAAATGTGGCAAACTGAAAATTTCTGGTGGGATACAGCCCGCTCTGGTTTATTATGGAATCCAGAACTTTGGTACCCAGGGCAGGAAGCCCTTCCCCGGTGACCGCATTTTCTTTCAGCATTTTCGTCTTCTCTTTCGCATAGGCGCTGAACTGGTCCTTTTCCTCACTCTCGATCGGGTTGCTGCCCTTCACGACAATCGCCTTGAGGTTTTTCGATCCCATCACCGCCCCGACGCCGGACCTTCCCGCTGCACGGTGTTTATCATTGATAATACATGCGATTTTCGAAAGCTTTTCTCCTGCGGGACCGATACAGGAAACACTGGCCCTCTTCTCGCCGAACTCCTGCAGAATTTTATCAGTCGCCGCCGCGGTCCCCAGCCCCCACAGATGTACCGCGTCCTTTATTTCAACAGTGTTATCGTTGATACTGATATAAACCGGTTTGGGACTGCGCCCTTCGATCACGATCATGAGATATCCGGTCCTCCGCATAACAGCACCGAAAATTCCGCCGGAGTTGCTGCTTGCAATCGTGCCGGTGAGAGGGCTTTTCGTGATCACCATATACCGCCCCCCTGTGGGGGCGCTTGTCCCCGAGAGAAGCCCGTTCGCAAAGATCAGTTTGTTATCCGGCGACAGCGCATCGATGGCGGGATCTATTTCATCGGATAGAAGCTTTGCGGCCATACCCCTTCCCCCGAGATACATTTTATACATATCTTCACCAACGGACTCCTCGACAAACGTCCCCTTGCTGAGGTTTACCCGCAGCACACCTGCATCTGTAACTTTCATACACATACCTCCCATGACAATTTCTTCTTTCCAAACACGGGAGGCCTGCCGGTTTCCCAGACAAACCCGTCGGCTTTACACCATTGGAAAAATATTCCTTAAGGTTGTGAAAGCTCGAAGATGGATATATAATAATAAATTATTTCACAAGGTCCAAATAAATTTACACAATTTTATATACGTATTTCAAATATAGACCATTACTCTTTTTTTCATACAATTTATTACAAAAAAAAAGGACGGCCCCGGGGGACCGTCCTTTTTTTTTGTGATAAATTTCTGTTTATTGTGCAGATTCCTCAGTTTCCGCCTTTTTCGCTTTTTCCTGAACAGGAACCTTCAGCTTCCACCCCGGCCTGATAAGATTGGGGTTGTTTATAATTGACTGGTTGGCGTTATATATTTTTTTCCATTCGAATCCGTTGTTGTAAAACTTCTTCGAGATACCCCAGAGGGTGTCCCTGTTTGCGGGACGGTATTTGACAGTATAGAACCTGAACCCCTCCTCGTCACCATCCGCGACTTTACTCCCGGCGCCGGCAGTGCTCACTGAAGCGGATGTTGAAGCGCCAAGTACCGTCTGTGCAAGCCGCTTTGAATCCTCCGCCGCTGAAATGGATTCCCGGTATTTCGATTCAAGTAGCAGCGCCTCGGAACTCTTCAGAGACTCCCTGGCCATGGCAAGGTCTGTGGCGGCAACCGACGCACCGGCGGAATTTTCGGCCTGGGCCACAAGGGTCCGTGCCTCGTCTAATGTAACCCGTGACGTTCCCTTCAATGACATGATATAGGCGTCATCGGCATTTACTTTCGCTACTTCCACCGCGGCAAATCCTTCTTTAAGCTGAAGGCTGTTCATGGAATTCGCTGCAAGCCGGGAATTTTCCTCCGCAAGGCGCAGCTTTTCTGGAGCATGCTGTTCGGCATGGTACTGCTTCGCTTTTGCGATAGTAATATTCACATCCTCAATCGATTCGCTGAGTATACTCTTCCTTCCCAGCGACGCATCCCGTGCATCCCGTGCTTTCCTGCCGGCATCCCCGGCTTTCACATGGGCCTCATAATACTGTTTATTTTCAAAAAGCTGGTTGGCTTCCTGGAGCGAATTTTTCGCTTCGGAATAGCTGCTCTTGGCAAGGACTTCGGCATAAACACTGGTTGCATTCTGCATGTCCGTTTCGGCAGCAGCGATGGAATCTTTCGCAAGAAGGGGAACTGCTTTATCATAGGCTTTATCGGCCGCTTCTTTGGAATCTTCCGCTGCGGATGCGGCACCGCCTTTATCTTCCTCCCTGATAAACTTGTGCGAAGCAAACAGCTGTTCCTTCGCGACCTTCATTTCTTCGGGAGCATACTTTTCCGCCTGAACTGTCTGCGCCCTGGTGATCGCCATTTTCGCGGCGGACATTTCACCA
>JAKQCH010000426.1 GCA_029573825.1 Spirochaetota bacterium
GTGAAGCTGAACGTGAACCTGCTCACCGCGGACGCAGTTGTTGAAGGCCCTTTCGGCGATAACGGTTTTTTTATATTTTCCGGACGGCGCAGTTATTTCGATCTCTACGCCGAAAGCGTTATTGAGGAAAACAGGGATGTCGACGTTACTGCGCTTCCGTTTTTCTGGGACTATCAGGGGAAAATAGGTTACCGCTTCTCGCGAAACAATGTGATCACGCTGCTGACGTATGGGTCGGGAGACAGGGCCGCCCTTGTGGTGAACGACAGCGGGGATGAGGACGCTGACTTCGCGAACAGGAAATTCAACTACAATATGTTCTTTCATGGGATGGGATGTACCTGGACGTATCGCAATGGGCGCGGATTTGTATCGAAACTGAAAGCGGGTACCTACGCGGAAACACAGCGAATGTACTTTGGCGAATACCTCGATGTCGACCTGTCATTGAAGGGGGGCATCGTCCGGGAAGATGTATCAATCCAGTTGTCTGATATGTTTGATATCGATTTCGGCATAGAGTACATGTATGCTCTTATCGACCTCACCGCCGTTGCCCCTGTGGTGAAACAGTATGCTCCCCAGAATCCGTCATTTCCGGAGGACTATACCTTTGAGGAACTGACGATGAGTGGTCTGGGATATCATCATGCTTCAGGATATGCCCAGGGCACCCTTTCGGTGCTGGCTGTGAAATGGGCCCTGGGAGTACGGTTTGATATTCACCGGGATATCAACAGCTTCAGCTATCTCAGTCCGCGTTCTTCCATTGAAGTGGCCATTGACAGGATAAACAGGATTTCCTTTGCCACCGGGCTGTATCAGCAGGTTCACGATATGTATTTTACGAATGATACCTTCGGCAATCCTGACCTCACGACAAAAAAAGCGGTTCATTATGTACTGGGATACAGTCATGATTTTCCCGCTGCGATGACCCTGACGATAGAAGGGTATTATAAAAAGTTATGGGACCTTGTTGTTGCCGGAGGAGTACAGACCTTTGATGATGCCGGTACCGGGAATGTGTATGGCGGAGAGGTGTTCCTGAAACGGAATCTTAGCAGGGATTTTTTCGGATGGATCAGTTACGGGTATTCCGTTTCAAAACGAAATGACCATGACGGGCAGGGGGAGTATCTTTTTAATTATGACAGGACCCATATTGTAAATGTTATTGTCAGCTACAGGGCTGTTTCCTGGTTTCAGGCGGGAATAAAATGGCGGTATGCGACGGGACTGCCCTATACTGAAATAATCGCTTCGCGTTACGATCAATCCGAGGGTGAATACTTTCCCGTTTATTCAAATGACTATAACAGCGGCAGACTTCCGGCGTATCATAAGCTTGATATCCGGTTTGATTTTTTCGCGGACATGTTCGGTGCGAAGTGGAATTTTTATATCGAACTCCTGAACGCCTATAACAATCCCAATGTGTATGACCGCAGTTTTAATCAGCGGCAGCCCTATTCCGATGATAATCCTTCAGATGTTCAGGATCTTCCCTTCCTGCCCTATTTCGGAATTGAGGTACGATTCTGAAGGACTCCTGTAATCAACAGTGGTGCCTGCTGGTAATTATTGATTTTTCATTGTTGACATTATTGTAATCAGTGTGTACACACTGTATCTGAGTGGATTTATCTGTTATTTATTGTTATATATAATCAGGAAGTGCGCGATGGCAAATGAGTTACTGATTTTTATTTTTAAGATTATTCCAAAGAGCCTGTTATCACGGATTTTCGGGTATATTACCCGTATACCAATGCCGCAGTTTCTGCTGAGTCCCGTCATACGGCTGTATTCACGTAAATTCGGAGTCAGGACTGATGAGATACTCTATCCCGCAGGAGGGTTCCGCTCCTTTAACAGCTTTTTTACAAGGAAGGTGAAAAATGGCGTTCACGTAATTGATTCCGGCAGGGGTTCAGTGGTGTCCCCGGTTGATGGGAGAATTGACCAGTTCGGAACAATCGAAAAGACCGCGATGATTCAGGCAAAGGGAATATCATTTTCCCTGGAAGACCTTATTCCCTCGGCGACTCATCTCGAGTTTGTTGACGGGTCCTTTATGACATTGTATCTCTCGCCGGGTGATTATCACCGGATTCATTCTCCTGTTGACGGGAATGTAGTGGGGTTTTTCTCTCTGCCGGGGAAACTTTTCACCGTGCAGGAGTTTATGGTAAAGGGACTTACAGGGCTTTTTACAAAAAATGAACGAATGATCAGCTATATTAACACCGAATACGGCCTTGCGGGCGTTTGTAAAGTCGGGGCTATGAATGTCGGGCGGATAGGCGTTGTGTATGATGAGGATTATCGTTCCAACAGGCTTATCCGCTGCCGGAAGGAGCACTTCTTTGATGATGATTCGCAGATGACGATGAGGCGTGGTGATGAACTCGGTCGGTTTAATCTGGGTTCAACAATAATTCTTCTCTTCCAGAAGGATATGGTTCGATTCGGCTCATTCAGGTGCGGTGATACTGTTCGTATGGGGCAGAAAATCGGAACGCTATCTGCGCCTGTGCAAAAACCTAAATCCCGGAAGAAAAAGTAGCGATGGTATATCTTCCGCAATTCGGGATGTATATCGGCGACGTTACATTATAGTACTGAGAGGGGTGATATGTCAGATAATTATGGTTTGAACAGGGCAAATATCCTTTCTTCACAGATACAATACTGGAAGCAGCAGAAAGTGGAAATCGAGGCGAAGAAAGATCTTCCCCCGGAGAAGAAACAGAATCTCTATCACTTTATTACAATATCGCGGGAATACGGATGCGGAGGATACGAAATCGCGGATGCCCTCACAGGTTTTCTGAATGAAGGCCGGTCTTTAAAGCCGGAATGGGCTGCTTATGACCGCAGTGTACTGGAAAAAATTTCTGAAGACATGGGAATGTCGAAAGAACTTGCCGATACACTGACATCTTCTTCGCGGAAGCAGGTGACCAGTTTCTTCGAAACAACCTTTGCTTCATATCCTTCTCAGCTTTCCGTGTACCGACGTCTTTCCGAAGCGATCAGGACTCTTGCCGCAAACGGGCGGGTCATTATTGTGGGCCGCGGAGGGAATGTTGTCACCAGGGACATGCCGAAGGGATTTAATGTTCGCATTGTGGCCCCTGTTGAATGGAAAGCTGAGCGAATGGCGGCGATCAATTCTATCAAAAAGAAGGATGCGGAAAAGCTGGTGGTGGAGAAAAATGCGGAACGTGAAAAGTTTTTCATGGATCGTGTGAAATTTGATATCGCCAGTCCCTATAATTATCATCTCATATTGAATAATCAAAGCTATCCGACGAAAGATGCGGCGCGCATTATTTATGAAGCATTTGTTTCGTATACAGAAAACCATTTGTAATCTGGCGGGTAATGGACAGGACAACAACGCAGTTTTTTACATTAAAGGGTGTAACGCTTTTTTTTGATTTCAGCAAATCGGTGCTGATGTGCAAATCGTCTTCCGGCGATGATCAGAAATTATGGGTTAAGAAAATCCCGGACGTTGAGTTTGTTGATAACATTATCGAGGACGATGAAAAGTACTATGTCGCCTGTGAGCATTCAGATAAGGACGGAATGTTTCTCGCACTGGCGAAGGAGGATGGAACCACGCAGTGGTATATCCCCGGACGTTCCCATCTCCAGGTATTGTATGAGGGGTTCCTGTATCTTATTTTCATCGATGAAAGGGAACGGTATTATTTTATTAAGGTAGAAATTCAGGAAGGCAGGAAAATCTGGCATCACGAAGTTGATATTGATCTTTGTGAGTACAGTTTTTCTAAAACCGGAATTACGCTGCAGTATAAATCGGGGAAAAGCGAAGTACTTTCCTTTAAGACAGGTGATCTGCTGTATTAATATCTGCGGTGCCTGCTGCCATTGCCTGAATGATTCACGGTATTGTTTCGGTTCGGTTCCCATAACCTTGAGAAACAACCTTTTGAGTGTCCTCAGACTTTCATGTCCCACTCCAAAATTATTTAAAAAAACAATTGCATTCTTTTGCATGGTAGTAAATGGAGTTATCATTATCATTTTTATGTTGAGTATAATGGATTTTACAAAATAGGTGTTATATAACAACGTGTAGTTGTGATTACGTTTTGTTATCCCGTTGATCTGATACATGGGAAAAAAAGTACTATTAACATTTCTTGTTATTGTAACCTTGTGTACCTCCTGTTCTGATACTATTGATTCCCGTATTGAAGAAGAACGGAAGCTCGCAGAGGAGCAGCAGAATGAAACTCATATTACCGGCGGTTCATGGTCGGCAGTTGCAGCTGTCGGTACACCAAGAAAAGGAGCTGCCGCCGCCGCGAATAGCGGTCTCGCATATATTTATGGCGGCATCAATGAATCAGGATATCTTAATGATTTCCTTTCATATAATGTCGATTCCGGTGTTGTTACAGTATTACCGGAAAATATATCACGGGCTTATTCTGCGATGGAGATCGTGGCGGGATATCTGTATATTGCGGGGGGAAAGGATGCTGCAGGCCCCCTTCAGGAACTGAAGACCTTTGATATCGACCTCGGCAACTGGAGCGCTTCATATACTGTTTCACAGACCAACGGCCCATGGCCCCCTGTGTCATCGCATTATTCCGTCCTTCATTATACCAATCCTGATAACGGACATGAGGAACTCTTTTATATCGGTGTTGATGATACCAGTGGCATCCCGTTTTTATATAAACTGGACATCTCGAACTCTCCCAAACCAAAGTGGTATCAGCTGACGGGAGGGCCCGCTGTGATAAACCATGGTTTTGCGGTTGTCGGAGATGGGCTGTATGTCTTCGGCGGCTATGATATGGCCTCGGATTCCTACTCAAATAAATTGTGGAAATATAGTATTGCATCTGATTCATGGGAATACATCATAACAACTGCGCCTCCTGAACCCCGCAGTGAGGTGACCCTTGAAGTAATTAGTGATATGATGTTTGTTTTCGGCGGACGCGATAGTGCGCAATTTTTCAGTGATATGTGGCGTGTGACGAGTGACGGAATATGGACAAAAATGGCCGGGGCATCAGCGTGCCGTGCCGGGTATGTGTCCTTTGTTTACGGCTCAGAGATATTTTATTATGGCGGCTACACCGCGGAGGGGGGAGTTGAAACGTATTATAATTCACTCTGGAAATTTACTCCATAAAAGACTGTGATCAACATGAAAAAATATTTTAATATTTTATCTGCTTGTATAATTGCAGCGTTGATGATTACCAATTGCTTTCCGGCTATTGTGTACGCAACAGAAAATCTTTCCCGCAGCACGGTGTGGGGAGTTTACGGCGGTCCCTCTTTTCCCGGTGGGTATTATGAACAGAAGCTGAATGCCGGGATTTCAGCCGGGACGTTTTTTATACCATACATCTCTTCCCTGTACATGATTGAAGGTAATCTCGCAGCTTCATACTATACAATTCAGGGGTCCGATGAATCTGTATTATATGATGTACATACCGGTGCCGGTATCCTGCTGTATTATCCGCTCTTTTCATTTTTAATGCCCTATGGGGGGGCATCTCTTTCGGTTCATTATGTCCGGTTTAAGGGTGATTTGTCAGGGGGTTCAGAAGATACATGGAAACCGGGATACTTTATAAAGGCAGGAGCATTGATTCCCTGTTCTGAAAAGATTTTATTCCGTATCGGAGCAGAATACGGTGAGCATGATCTCTCTGATAAAACATTCAGAACAGTACAGTTTACCGGTGGTATCGCATACAGATTCAGGTCCGGCGCTCCCGATGATGAGAAGACCGGAGAAGTGTTGCAGGGGAAAGAGGCGGAACGCCTGTATCGTAAAGGTGTGGAAGAATTCAATGCGCGGAATCCATTGCGTGCAGAAGGGTATTTCAGAAAGGTGATGAATATAAGGAATGACTATAAGGATACCGCGCAGTATATTGCAAAAACCGAAGGAATCAGAAATACGTACAACAATGCCGTCGCTGAAGAAACAAATGGTCATCTGTTTCCCGCCCTGGAAAAATATATAGTGGCCGCCCGCGACATGAAGGATGCGGAAGGGAAGCTCTTTGAACTGCGGAGAAAACTCGCATATCTCGTACCGGTGATGGAAAAGAACGGTATACATGCGTATCAGGCCGGGAATTACCGCAGCTGTATTGATGAAATGAAAAAGGTGCTTCTCGTCTCTCCGGAAAGAAGAAATGCGATTCTTTATTTACAGCGTGCTGCGAAACACCAGCGGGCGCTGGAAAGGCTGCAGTAGAATATATATGAAACTCATTTATAAACTTACATCGATGTTCGTCCTGCTTATTGTATTATCATCTATACCTCTTGCGCTGTATATTCTAAAAAGCCAGAAGCAGGAACGAATTAATATCATACTGGAAACAGGGCGGAAGGAAAGCAGACTTCTCGCAAGAGTGGGTCTCAAATTATTCATGCTGAACGGAGGAGATATTTCTCTCACACGGATTGACGGAACAGAAATGCTGAATACGTTCATCTCAATGAAGAAAGAAGATTTTCTCTTTGGCGAGGTGGTGCTTCTTTCTGCGAACAGAACTTACCACGGTCTGGTGCTGGCATCATCAGTTGGAAGCAGGTATGAGAAAATAAATATCCATAAGCGGAAAAAAATTTCACCAGATGAGTTGAAGGCCCTCCTCGGGCGGAATGGCTCCGGTGAACGGAAAATGGAAAACATTCAGGGCACCTGCTACGAGTTCATTGCAACGGACACCAGTGAGGGGAGTCACGCCCATACATTATGCAGGATGGTCTATTCCAGGGATGCGCTCCTCGCTCCGCTCACACGTATGGAACACCTGGCATACCTGGTTATTGCGGCCGCTGTTCTCATCGCATGTCTTCTTGGCGCGGTGTTCAGCAGGTCCCTTACGGGACCGATTATGAAGATTGTGCGGGGTACGGAGATAATCGGAAACGGAGATCTCTCGCACCGAATTGATATCCAGTCCAGGGACGAGATCGGGCTTCTTTCCCATAAGTTCAATACCATGACGGAACGCCTCCTGGAAAGCACATCGTTTCTTGACTGTATCCTTCAGTCCATGCCTTCCGCACTCATCGCGGTATCAGGAGACGGGGATATTATACTCTGGAACTCCCTTGCGGCAACATATTTCGGGCTTGATCAGGATGAAGCGGCGGGGGAAAACCTCTTCCGCTGTATCCCGCAGTTCGTCGCCTACGAAGCTGAGTGCAGTGATGTGATGAAAACCAGGATGCCGAAATCTCTTTTTTATGCGCAGTTTCAGGATATGCCGGGAGAGTTCTTTGATATACATTTCTTCCCCATCATTACATACCGTGAGAACGATATGGTAATCCGAATCGACCCTGTTACCGAAAAGGTCCAGAAGGAGTCACAGCTGCGCCAGGCGC
>JAKQCH010000427.1 GCA_029573825.1 Spirochaetota bacterium
TCGAGCACCTGTGAGTCCCGGGAACCGTCACGATACACCGTCACTCCCTTGCATCCAAGTTGATACGCAAGGCGATACACTTTCTCAATATCCTCCTTCACTGCGGAGTTGGGAAAATTCACTGTCTTCGACACGGCATTATCGACATACTTCTGGAACTCACCCTGCACTCTGATATGCCATTCCGGAGAAACATCATGGGATGTAACAAACGAGCGCCGGAACCGTTCCGGCACCGCGTCAATATGCTTCACGGAACCGGTCTCCGCAATCTCCTGCATCAGATCGTCGGAGTAAAATCCGTTGGCACGGGCGGTTTCCTCAAACAGGGGATTTGTCTCCACAAGAACGTTGTTGTCCATCACATTCCGCACGTATGCAAGGGCGAAAATCGGCTCAATACCGCTTGAAGTGCCGGCAATGATGCTTATTGTCCCCGTGGGAGCTATGGTGGTAGTAGTGGCATTGCGAATTGGTGGCTCGCCGTTATCTGCGAAATCAGAGAGATGGAAATTCGGGAACGGCCCCCGCTCCACCGCAAGTTCCCGTGACATGGTGCGCGACTCTGACTGAATCGCCGACATTACCTTCTCCGCGATTTCAATAGCCTCTTCAGAGTCATAAGGCACGTCCATCATGATGAGCATGTCTGCGAAACCCATAATGCCGAGACCTATCTTCCGGTTCGCCATGGTATTTTCACGGATAACCTCAAGGGGATATTTGTTCAGGTCGATAACATTGTCCAGAAAATGCACCGCAGTCCTGGTAATGCGCTTCAGTGCATTAAAATCAATCTCATACCCGCCGGGTTTCTTCACCAGCACCTTCACCAGATTGATGGAACCCAGATTGCATGACTCGTTCGGCAGAAGGGGCTGCTCCCCGCAGGGGTTGGTGCTTTCAATGAGCCCCACTTTTTTCAGCGGGTTTTTGTCGTTTATCCGGTCAAGAAATACGATTCCCGGCTCGCCGTTTCTCCACGCCATGTCGATAATCAGGTCAAAAAGCTCCCGTGCGTTCTGCTTCCCCGCGACATTGCCCGACCTCGGATTAACGAGATTATAATCATGTCCCTCTTCAACGGCTTTCATGAATTCATCGGTCAGGGCAACGGAGCAGTTGAAATTGGTGAGGTGGCTGTTTTCCTTTTTTGCCTGTATAAAGTCCAGAATGTCCGGGTGATCAACGTTGAGGATCGCCATATTCGCGCCCCGCCGTGTTCCGCCCTGCTTGACTGTTTCCGTAGCGGTATTGAAAATATTCATAAAGGAAACGGGACCGCTGGAAACACCCGTCGTTGACCTGACCATGTCATTTTTCGGACGCAGCCGGGAGAATGAAAACCCTGTGCCCCCGCCGCTCTTGTGGATAAGGGCCATGTTCTTGACCGCTTCGAAAATCCCCTCCATGGAATCCTCCACGGGGAGTACAAAACACGCCGCGAGCTGACCCAGAGGACGTCCCGCGTTCATCAGCGTGGGGGTATTTGGCAGAAACTCGAGGCGCGCCATGACTTCATAAAATTCCGAGGCTGTTTCATTCACCTCTTCCCGTGTTTTGCCATAGGCTAAATCCCCGGAAGCGATAAACTTCGCAATGCGGGTAAACATCTCTGCGGGAGATTCAATCGTGTTTCCCGCTTCATCCTTTGAAAGGTATCGTTTCTCAAGAACGATTCCCGCGTTTTCCGAAAGCGCGGGCGCTTCTTTTGAAGAAATTTCTATTGTTTCCCAGTCAACCTGTAAGGTATTATCAGTTATCGGCACGGTGTTCGGTCCTCCGTTTCTCATTTTGCGCTCCATACATGGTACTCATATTACTCCAATCAATTTTCCCCGGCAACAGATTCATAGAACTGCCGGAACAGATACCGTGAATCATGGGGGCCGGGACTCGCTTCCGGATGATACTGCACGGAAAAGAGAGGCAGCTTTTTATGACGGAGCCCCTCCACGGTATTGTCATTGAGGTTGATATGGGTCACCTCGACATCTTTATGGTCTTTCAGCGAATCATAGTTAACGGCAAACCCGTGGTTCTGCGAGGTGATCTCAACTTTTCCGGAGATCAGGTTCTTTACCGGCTGGTTGCCCCCCCGGTGACCGAACTTCAGCTTATAGGT
>JAKQCH010000438.1 GCA_029573825.1 Spirochaetota bacterium
CGTTTCATATCATCCAGCGACTTAAACTGATCCGGATGAAACCCCGCTTCGTCAAATTTCTTTTTATAAAGTGGAACGTTCTCATAGGCATGCCGCAGCGACCACCGGAGCCGTTCCAGCTGCACCTCTTTCATTTTTGATTCATTCATTGCTTCATATTCTTTATTAAACATCTCACACCTCATCTTTATATCTTTCAATACGGCGTATTGGCATCCGTTGCATGCATCATCCACGGATAATTCCTCAGAGCACGATGGCCGACAAATCCCCGCAGCAACGAGGCGGGTCAGCAGCTTTATGCACGAAATCACGGGAACAACCGGAGTGGAGGCTGACCATTGATTATATATTCATTTATATTTTGTCAATAAAGTTGTATAAAAAATTTCCGTCATCATTGTGTTATTTTGTAGTTGACCGGTGCTGCGGCCTGTAGTTATTATTTTTTATAATGCGGAATTAGCGGCTTCGTCTCCGGTATCATTTCCACCATCACATCAATTATAATTGAAGCACAACATGGAAGGCCAACATGATCAGCACCGGCATTAAGTATCTTGATAAACTAACAAGCGGCCTCAGGCTCGGGGACAATGTAGTATGGCAGATATCAAACGGAGTACCGATAGAATATTTCACCAGAAATGCCCTCAGCACCGAAAGCAGTTTCACCAACAGCATTGTATACGTAAATTTCAACTATTCCCCCCATACTGTGTGCAAGCGGTTTGATGAGATATTCAGACGCGAGAACATAACAATGATTGACGCATTTACGCACGGCAAGGGAAACAGCGATCCGGTGTTTCTTGAATTCTATGAAGGCAACACGATATATGACACTTCCAAAATACTATGTCTGGACACCCCGAAGGACATTCGCTCTTTCATGGAGGCAATGAATTCCGTGGAAACACAAAACAGAGACGGCTCATTTTATGTCTTTGACAGCCTCACGGGAATGAACGAACTCTGGAAAGATGAACGTGCGATAGTTGACTTCTTTTCATTCACCTGTCCCAAACTATACGACCTTAACACCATTGCCTACTGGATACTGGAAAAAGATGCTCACAGCACCAAAGCCCTTGCTGAACTATCCCATATAACACAGATCGTGCTTGATGTGGAAAATACTGACAGCGGATACTACACCCTCAAACTGAAAAAACTTGAGGAGCGCACCGCTCAGGCATCAGGAGTAACCCACCACTTTAAAATCATCAACCGTGACATCCAGTTTCAGGAGGGGAAATCACACCTTTTAAAAATCGGAGGCAGGATAAAGGAACTGAGAAAAACCCTTAATGTAACACAATCGGAAATAGCAGCACAATTAGGCATGACGCCGGGAGCAATTTCTCAAATTGAAAATGACCTGATTACCCCTTCGCTGTATACCCTTGTACAGCTTTCAGCAATTCTGAAAAAACCCATAGAATACTTTATTCAGACTGAAATCCTCGAATCGGACAATAAAGGTTATCGCCTGATACGGCACGATGCAACCGGGCAGTCAGGAGATCCCGGCATTTCGTTTTTTCCAATCCTTGATGGTTCACATAATGATCTCAGGGTCTTCAGCGTCACCATCAGCAACGGTGAAAAAACAGACGGCCCCCTGATGCTTCACAAAGGCAGGGAACTGATTGTTGTTTCCGGCGGAAGCATTTCCCTCACCATCCAGAATGAACCGCTGTTGCTGCAGAAAGGCGATTCCATACTATTGGAAAACGCCTTTCCTGAATCATGGGAGAATACCGGGAGCGACCCGGCGGAACTGCTCTATGTCCTTTTTTGAGGATCCTCACAAACCTTCCTCCTCACCACATTAGAACAGCTCCGCCCCATCGAAAAACAGTAATCACCATATAGACTTTTATGTTCACCGCGATACAGTTTCCTTGACTTCCCTTTTTTTTCTTTCTATTTTTAATATACCAGGAGTTTATAACGTTCGCAAAGGAGGCATGACATGAAAGCTGGTCTGTTGATCACAGGTAACGGGGCATTGATTTATCTGACATCCCACCAGTCCTTCATTGACAACGATCTGACGGAAAAATTCAAATCTAAGGGAATAAACAAATTCATTTCCTATGAAATTTCTGTCGATGAGGCAAAAAAAAGGTACGGGGGGCACTTCGATGTCGTTGTGAAGGACCTTCGGGAAACTGATGATCTGCGGATTCTCGACTATGACGGCAACAGAGCTTTCCGAATGTTCTCATTTTCTGAACTCGGTGATCCTTTCAGGTACGAGGAACCCAATTAAAATCCCCGGGAACAATACCTGATGCTCATTGAACACACCCGTAAAAAAACATTAATTTACGGAATGTGGTCTTATGGGAAAACACCTTTAAAGAGCATCGGAATTATGAATGCGTGACGAAAACCGGGATTGTCCCTATTTCATCTTTGAGAGTATCCAGGGCTTTTGCCACCACTGTTCCAATTTTTGCAAATGAGTCAATATCGCCCACCATTCCGCATCCCGGCGTATCAGATGCCACGATAAGATCTCCGGGGCTGACAGATTTTGAACGGGCATCAATTTTACAGAGCGCTTTTCCCGCAAGAACGACGGGATAGAGTTTTTCCTCTTTTCCGCTATTGTTCACTATAATCATCGGGTTACCCGATACTATTCCGATAACCGACCTGTTATACGATGTCCTGGACCGTGAGAGCAAACCACC
>JAKQCH010000448.1 GCA_029573825.1 Spirochaetota bacterium
GCGCATAAAAAAGGACACCTTCAGCATTGAGACCTTTGACGTCTCCGCGCTTTCCCTGAATTCGATGGAACTGTCCCTTAATCCCGACCGCTGCTCTCTTGTCTTCAGCACCTACCCTCCGGTCTTTGACGCTGATTCCGCACGGGAGTTTGAGCAGCGGCGGAAACCGGTGCGACTGTATCATTATAATTTAAGGACAAAGGAAAAGCGGACACTTGCCGGTTCAGTTTCGATGCCCATGAATCCTGTGTGGATAAACAGCTCCACCGTGATTTACTATGACCATACCATAAAAGGGAAAAAGAGAGTAGTTGTAAGATGAGAAATACTATCCTCGAATCCGCATTGCGTAAAATTATAATGCCCCCCGGGGGAACTCACGCCAACGATGATTGAGCTGAAAAACATTTCACTGGAAATCTATCCTCCGGGGAAAAACATCCTCCGGGAAATTTCATGGCACATCGGGAGCGACGAGAAGTGGGTGCTCTTCGGCAGGAACGGGTCAGGGAAAACAAAGCTCCTTGAAATTGTGACAGGATACAATTTTCCGAGCTCCGGGGAAGTGCTGCGTTTCGGGAAATCCGCTCTCGGCCACGACATCCGTGAAATCAGGAAAGGTATCGGCTACATCAGCACCCTTCTCAGCAATAAATTTTCACCATCGGAAACGATTCTCGATACTGTCCTCAGCGGTCTCTATGCGTCCATCGGCATCTATGTGACACCCGGCAGAAAAGAAACAGTGCGCGCCATGGAACTTCTGGACACCGCTGCAATGGCAGACCGTGCCCGTGACCGCTTCGGGATTCTTTCCGACGGAGAAAAGCAGAAGGTACTGATGCTCCGCGCCTTTATCAATGAACCGGACCTTCTGATTTTTGATGAACCCGCGACGCACCTTGATCTCCCGGCGCGGGAGGACCTCCTGGGAGCGATCGGGAAACTGTGCTCCATAAAACCGGTTTCCATGATTTACGTCACACACCACACCGAAGAAATTGCCCCGCTTTTTGAAAATATTTTCATTCTCGGTGAAGGCCGCTGCCTGTACCGGGGGCCGGTCCGTGAAGGTCTGTCTGAAGATATTATGGCTGAGGTGTTCGGAAGAGATATTATGGTAATGGAGTTCAGCGGCAGGTTCTACACCATGGTTCGTTAGTCTATTCCCCGGCATGTTCAACATTCAACTTTTTTCTGTCCGCATAAATCTTTCCGGCCCCTGCTGCCGTCACGAGAAATATACCCGCACAGCATACCACAAGGTATACCGACCGGACCATCGCCACCATCGGCTCAAGGAGGGCAGCACGGTCGCCGGAAAAAAACATCCCCGCGCCGCTTTTCACGCCACCGGGTATGACGGTAAGCAGTTCCGCGAAAAAATCTCCAAATGAAAACAGTATCACCAGAGCCGGAAGGGTCGCGGCAATCATGATCACGCCGGGAACCGCAAGCCTTCCGAATCGGTGTCCCATCAGAAACATGATGAAAAAAAACACCGCGGAAAGGACAGCAAACACCAGAAACAGCATTTTCACCGTGCGGTGAAAATCTGAAATAAAAAAATACACCGTTTCCCGGAGTTCGCCGAGGGTGCTTTTCACACCGGGATCATCCACCGCAGCAAGAAATATATCCGGTCCTTTCTCATACAGCTTCCTTCCTAATTGACAGTACAGAAACCGTTCCATTTCGCCTTCTGAAAGATTTCGGAGATCACGGGAGTCAGCGGAAACTTTTATCTTTCCCGTCAACTCCACGGCGACAGGGCCTTCACTGCGGGCCATAATTTTCATACGTTCTACAATTGCGGGGACACTGGAACCATCGGGCATTGCCGCTGTAGCGATCACTCTACCCAGCATTTCCGTTGATGGGCCGGGGGCGGTAATACGGTAGAAACCGAACACCAGCAGCGTTGCGGAAAAAACGAGCAGAAACACAAACCCCGCGATCCACTGAAGGACTTTCCGTGAAACTGAATATTTATGTTCATGGCCCCGCATTGCTATCACCCGGAAAAAAAATTTCTGCATCAACCGGGGCACACATTATATGCGCTCCGGTTTCACGTCAAGCGGGAATATCCCGCAGGGTGTTTCGTTTCCCTCATTATCACCGGCCCATACGCTGACGAAAAATCCCGTTACGGCAATACTTTATTTCTTGCAATATCTGAAGCGAAACCCACATAATTGCCTGCTGTATTGTTTTAATCTTCTCTGCCTGTCGCAATTCATGTTTGTATACGGGATAGAATCCCTTCGCTTTCAGCGGGCGGCGGTTCCTCGTCATTATTTTTTTTGCGGGAGCATTGTATGAACGGGTACGAAATCAAAGAAATCCTCACCGATGAAGTGCTGCTTGTTCCTTCTAAACCGTCTCCATTCCTTATTATTATAACGCTTCTCGGCATCACATTTCTGGTACTTGCGGTATTAACAAAGTTCAGGATCATCACTCCCCCGGAAACCACCTTTTATGTGTTTCTGGGATTCGGCCTGGGATTCGCGTTTGCGGGCCCCCTGTTCATGATGCGGAAAACCCCGGACAGCATTGTTTTCAGTAAAACATCAGAAAGCGTAATCTTCAGTGAAAAAGAAGCACGCGTCGCCCTCCCTTTTTCACAGTTTATCAGATTTGACATTTCCGGCAGGCTGTCACCATCAGAAAATTCAGGCCCTTCATATACCCTGGACCTGGTGTCAAAAACAGGATCACGCCTCACCCTAAAAGAGTCCGACACCATGGATGAACTCACGGCGCTTGCGGAAAAACTTGTCCCCTGTATAGACATTGACATCCGCCGGCAAAACACTGTCATGTATCAGGGGAAAGGCAATTACCGTGAACAGCACTCATCACTTCCGGACCCGTCCCTTTCATCCGTGCAGCTGCAGCACCTTCTTGACACCGACACCTATACATGGAAAAGCCGCAAAACCCTCTGGAGCTTGTTTTTTGTCGCGGCAGTTTTTACCGGCATGAACATCATGTTTTTTTTCTGGGCCTTCCCTGCGATGTCGTCATATAATATCGGTAAATATTTCATTACAATCTTTATGGCATTCATTGACATCCTGCTTCTTTTCATAATTGCATATAATGCCGTGGGAATCAGCAAAGTCACTGTTTCAAAAGAATACTTTGCCTATGAGCAGTTTTTTTTCGGATTTAAGATATCCAGCCATGTTCTTCCCAGAGACAGCATCGCGCTCATTTCCAGCGGCTTTTCCGGCAACGACAACAAGATGACGATATTTTCCCGAGAGGGGAAAACCCTCCATGACACGCTGATTATGGAAGCGGCACAGATCGACCGCCGGGACCGTCAGACACTTTTTACACTCATCCCGAAACTCATGCAGCTGCGGAATGAAATAATCGAGATCGACGGTTCACCGCTGTATTTTTACGAGAAACTCCTTTTGGAAAAACTGTGGGTTGAAAAACTGCAGCTTCCGGAAAACAGCGGGTTGTAAAAAATTGTTATTGATCAGTGCCATGTAAACGGATATATTCCCTGCATCACCTTATCAGGAGAAGACACGATGCAAACTCTTGACGCAATTCTGACAAGACGCAGTGTAAGAAAATACACTGAAGACTATATCACCGATGAGGAAATCCGTCAGATACTTGAAGCGGCCCGATGGGCTCCGACCTGGGCAAACACCCAGGGGTGTGAATTCATCATTGTCCGTGACAGGAACCTTATTGAAAAGGTAACAGAGACCTTCTCCGAAAGGAACCCCGCGAGAAAATGCGCCGCTACATCATCTGTACTCATAGTATGCTGTGCGAAAACAGGTGTCGCGGGTTTCAAGGAAGGAAAGGCAGTAACGAAGTTTGACAGCTGGTACATGTTCGACTGCGGTCTTGCCGTTCAGAATATCTGCCTCAGGGCCCACGATATGGGAATCGGCACGGTGATTGTCGGATCCATGAACCACGAACAGTGCCGGCAGCTGCTGCAGCTCCCCGAAGGACATGAGGTAATCGTAGTTATTCCCGCAGGAAAACCTGCAGTCAGTGCCAAGGAAGGTCCTCTCCGGAAAGAGCAGAAGGACTTTGTGTTTGCAGACAGGTACGGAAAGCTGTTTTAAATAAACTTTCATGGAGAAGCCCCTTATACGGGCATAGACGGTCCCTTATGTATGAATAGCGCACTGACACTATTTCCGTCATTTCACCGTTTCGCCATCCGGTCCATTCTGGTTTCGGTACTGTTTGTGCTGTGTCTGCAACCCGTTTTTTCCGCATCTCCCCTGGCAATTGATGATTCCCTGACATCCAGTCCCCTTGGCCCTCACATCGAATATTTTTTTGATACGGGCGGAAAGCTGACCATAGAAAAGATTTCCTCGCCGGAATTCGCCAGTCATTTTAAATCCACAACATCAAGATATTTGAGTTTCGGCTATTCCCGTCATCCTCTCTGGCTGAAATTTACCACCGTCAATAACTCGAACAAAATAATTAAATGGTTCCTCCAGTTTAATTATCCAATAATTGACGCGGTACATCTCTTTGTACCGTCCGGAGACAACTATATCACATTTTCCGGGGGTGACCGCATGCCCTTTGACATGCGCCCTGTTAATCACCGGACAATAGTGTTTCCCATCATCGAACATCCCGGCAGACGTACCTTCTATTTGAAAATTTATTCACAGGGCTCAATAATTACCCCTCTCACCGCCCATTCAGAATCGAATTTCGATGCACAGTGCAAAATCGAGTACATTGTCCTGTGGATGTACTATGGCATAATGCTGGCGTTAACACTGTACAATTTTTTCATTTTCCTATCAGTAAGAGACAACAGCTATCTCCACCTTGTTTTCGTCACAGTCATCGTGTCCCTGTATTCAATGGTGCATAATGGATTAGCGTTCCAGTACCTGTGGCCCCGTTCCCTGTGGTGGACCAATATCAGCCACCCGTTTTTTCTCATGCTTTTTGGACTACTGGCGATCCTTTTTACCCGGTCGTTCCTTAATACTAAAATCAAATTTAAAAGAACTGATTCATTTCTCCTGATCCTTTTCGCTGTCGGCACTCTGTTTTCAATAACCCCATTTTTTATTGAATATTATTACGTCACTCAGTTATCGACACTTATCTCTATAGTAACCGCCTGCACCCTCGTGGGAACCGGTATTATAACGATGATAGGCGGTTCCAGGCAGGCTCCTTATTATTTACTCGCCTGGACATTTTTTCTTGTGACCGGCTCTGTCTCCATTATCAGGGCCCATGGCATCGTCATCAACGACTTCGTCGCCATGTGGGGATATCAGATCGGCTCAAGCTTAATCGTACTTATTTTTTCCATGGGGATTTCCGACAAAATCAACCTCATGCGTCTTGAAAAGGAGAACGCTCTCACCGCGCTCCGTGAAGCGGATGAACGGTACCGTGTTCTTGTAGAAAATGCCCTTGAGGGTATTCTCCTTATCATCAATGAAAAAGCAGTGTATGCCAACAATGCACTGATCACAATGAGCGGATATAATGAAAAGGATTTTTATGCCCTGGATATCCTCAATGACTTTTTCCCCGACAATGAAAAAGGGAAGCCCCTCGTACAGAAGAACTATTATGACAGGATATCCGGTTCCCAAAAATCATCCCAATATGAAGCACAGATACTCCGCAAAGACGGAACTACCCAGGATGTGATAATATCCGCCTCATCAATACTGATACAGGGCGAACCGGGGTCCCTCTGCATCATCACCAATATCTCGCAGCTGAAGGAGGCACAGCACACCATCACCAGGCAGTTCAACGAAATAGAACGGCAGTACCGTGAACTTGAATCCCTTAACAGCGAGCTGATATCGGTGCAGAGTGAGCTGATAGGCGCCCATGATAAAACCAGCAGGCAGATGCAGCAGCTTGAAGCGACACTCCGTTCCATCGGTGACGCAGTCATCACAACGGACACCGATGGGAATATCCTCATGATAAACGAAGAAACCGAGCGGATCACACAGCTTTCATCCAGTGATGTGAGGGGAAAACTTTTTTCAGAAACAATTTCATTGTACCTGCAGTCATCACATACACCGGTTGATCCTGTTGATCAGATTCTCCAGACCGGGAGATTTTCTCATTCAGCAACGCCTCTCGTTCTCAGAAGAAAGGACGGCACAGAGCGGACTGCAGAAATCAGAGGGACCAGGATACTTCTTGAAAACAATACGCTCTTCGGCGCTGTTATGGCAATACGTGATGTAACGGAAAAGCACAAGCTTGAGCAGGAAATACTGAAAATGAGCAAAATTGAATCCATCGGCGTCCTCGCCGGCGGAATTGCTCATGACTTCAACAACCTGCTCACCGCTGTAATCGGCAATACGGCACTGGCGAGGAACAACGCCGGCAACGAAGAAAAATTGATAAAATATCTCTCCATGATTGAAGGGGCGGCCAAAAGGGCTGTTGCCCTGACCCAGCAGCTGTTAACGTTTTCTAAAGGCGGAAGTCCAAGAAAACAGGTCACCTCAATTACAGCCTTATTACGTGAATGCGCTGAATTTATTCTCATGGGATCCAACATAAAACCGGAATATGAATTCGAAGATACCATCTGGCCGGTACAGATTGATGTGAATCAGATGAGTCATGTATTCAACAACATTCTTATCAACGCGAAACACGCCATGCCCGACGGCGGCACCATAATGATAACGGCACATAATATACCCACTCCCCCGGAGGATATCCCGCTTTTTCAGCGAAGCCATGTCAGAATATCAATCAGCGATCAGGGGTCAGGTATTCCCGATGAGAACCTTTCCAGAATTTTCGATCCCTACTTTACCACAAAAGTCCAGGGAAGCGGTCTTGGCCTTGCAAGCAGTTACTCAATTATAAAAAAACATAAGGGCCATATTGTTGCAACGTCAGAATCCGGCAAAGGAGCAACCTTCACTATTTACCTCCAGGCCTCAGATGCCCCGCTTCCTGATGAAACAGTTCCCGAGCAGCCCCCGGGAACGGGAAGGGGAAACATCCTCCTGATGGACGACGAAGAATACATACTTGAAACAACAGGTGAAATGCTGCGCGATCTCGGCTACAATGTTACCACTGCCGCTGATGGAGCCGCTGCGATAACACTATACCGTGAGGCCCTTAAATCGGATAATCCTTTTGATATCGTCATCATGGACCTCACGATCCCGGGAGGGATGGGAGGGAAAGAGGCCCTCACTGAACTGCTGGCAATACACCCGGAAGTAAAAGCTATTGTTTCAAGCGGGTATTCTGATGAAATAATTCTTTCCAACTACAATGACTATGGTTTTATTGACTACCTTTCAAAACCATATACTTTCCAGGACATTGCGAAAATTCTAAAAACTCATCTCTCCGCTGAAAAAAAATCATAAATTCATACGGGTCCACCATTTACTCCCACCCGCATATAACCGGGAGACACGTTGTTCTCCCGCTTCATGACGCATATCACAGCATTTCAATTCCAATCAGCACTATATCATCTTCGATTTCTGCGGAGCCTTTGAAGTTATTCAGCTCATCAAGCACCGCATCCAGGGTTTCGCTGAGGCTATTACGGTGTGATTTTTTAATCAGATCCGGGATATTGCCAAACCCGTATATACTATTATTTTCACTCCTCGTTTCAGGAAGACCGTCAGTATAGAGAAATATTCTGTCCCCCCTCTCAAGGAACATCGTTTTTTCATAGTATTCAGCATCTTCAAATTTTCCAAGAATCGTTCCCCTGCATTCCAGCAGAGACACCTCATCCGTTGAAAATTTATGCACGATGGGGTTCGGATGTCCTCCTCTTGAAAAGGTGAACACATGCTTCCCTGTATCTGAATCAAAATAAAAAAACCCATAGACGCCGGTAATAAAGTAATGAGGCATGTTGATAATAAGGTCTTCATTAAGACGACTGATAAATTCCTTCGGCTGCTGCCCGTACTTTCTGCAGATTCTGTCCGCGGTAGATTTCAGCAATGAAAGAAACAATGCCGCCGATACTCCATGGCCGGAAACATCCCCGATAAACACCCCGAGCCCCCCCTCACTGAGCGTTGTAAAGGAGAAATAGTCCCCTCCCACGGCATCAAGGCTGTAATTTCTGTATTCGACCGCAATCCAGTCAAGTTCGGGCACGCTCCCGGGAAGCA
>JAKQCH010000450.1 GCA_029573825.1 Spirochaetota bacterium
GATGCGGCAAGACTTGCAATGCCAAGGGGCCTGGTCAGGTAATCTCCTGTAAGAAAAAGTATTTTCATTGAAATAAACCGGGGACCGTACAGCCCCCGGCTGCTGCTCTATAAAAACTTACGGTGCATCGGTTGATATTGGATTAACACTGCCATAGCTAATATTCACTATAATCTGAAGCAATCACTCGGCAGAAGGATTTTCACCATGCACAACAGGACGACTTGGGTCCCATGTCCATTCGTACCAACCACCGTCATAATTGCTGGCATGTTCATAACCCATTAAATAGGCGCAAAACCATACATGACTGGATCTCCATCCGCCTCCGCAGTGGAATGCAACCTCGGTATCAGTTGTAATTCCCACATCCGACCACATTTTCTGAATCTCGGTGTAACTGCGCATTGTCGCCGGGTGGGAAGCAGAGTTTTCATCGTTTCCACTGTAAATATTATCTAGATACCAAGACTGATTCTTTACCCATACCGCAGTAGCAATGTGCCCCGTCACACAGAAAAATTCGTAACCGCATGCTAACGATTCATCATCTGAGGCATATTCATTCCACCTGCGGTCGTCACCGATTACCGCTTCCGGGTTATTGACCATTTCTTCAACTTCAGCCGTGGTTGCATAATATTCAGGATGAGCCGGAACGGTTGCCCCAAAATCTTCTACCGCTATCGGTGTGTTTGTGACGGTTTCTATCTCCCCGCCGCTCTCCCGCCATAAATCAAGATCACCGTTAAGATAGCGTACATCCGCAACTCCTGCATACATTAACGCCCATGCTACACGATATGCACCACTGATATAGGACTCATCACCACTGTATACAATGACCATGGTATCGTGCGTAATACCATAGCTCTCAATTGCAGCCTTAAGTTTCTCCGGCGCCTTGAGATTACCGTCCTCAGGACAGGTCCACGGATATATACCCTCCGGCACTTCAGGTATGTCAAAAGTATGCAGAGGAATATTGATCGCACCGGGGATATGGCCTGATTCGTAATCCGCATTGGGGTTGTAACCATCGGGATTTTTTGCCTCTGGCCAGTACAATGAACTTGCATGAACGATTACATATGGTTTTCCTGAATAGGTGGGAGGAGAACCGGCAGTTCCCGGATTGCCGCCTGCAATCAGTTGCTGTACCCATGCAGGATACACCAGTTTTTCATAGTTTTTCAGAGCGTCCATCTGGCAAGTGCTGTCGGCGCTCCATTCATACATAGAACCATCATAATTTGATATATCGGTATAGCCCATGAGCCGCAGGGCAAAATAAACAAGGCCGCTGCGAATCCCCGCTGTACAGTACGATGTAATGGTTTTGTCGTTTGTTATTGCATATGATTCAAGCATTTCTTTTAGTTCGTCATTATTCCGAATTGTGTTATTGTCGGCGTTGAAGAACCACCGATAATTAATATTAACCGCACCGGGGATATGGCCGCCGCGCTGCTCGCCATAGAGCGTCCAGCCGTTATATTCTTCATCTTCCCGCGGATCGATGATGATAAAGTCTTCATTGCTCAGATTATTTTTAATGGTGCTTTTATCCATCAATAAACTGTCTCTGACCGATGCAATGAAGATGTTTGGTGAAAGCGTGTTCACCGTTGTCTCCGTATCACGGCCTTCGGCACTCCACAGGTCCCAGCCTCCGTTGAGAATATGCACATCATTGCACCCCAGGTACTCAAGCATCCAGAACACCCGGCCCGCTGCGCCCCAGGACTTCAGTGTGTCGTCATAAATAATAAAAGTCATATAAGGGTTGAGCCCCGCGGCGCTCAGCTTTGTCTG
This sequence comes from Spirochaetota bacterium, assembly GCA_029573825.1. Taxonomy (GTDB): domain Bacteria; phylum Spirochaetota; class UBA4802; order UBA4802; family JAGODF01; genus JAKQCH01. The sequence continues at coordinate 1,816 of JAKQCH010000450.1, forward strand.
AAGCTCTGAAACAGACAAAAGCTTTTTACTCTCATCAACATAGTCGCTCCACTTCAGGCTGATGGCGCCGGGGATGTGCGCGGTCTCATAGCCTGATGAACGGGCATCGATTATCACGACCCCCGACTGGCCCATGATGGTTTCAAGAAAATCAGCCGCCACTAAAAGCTCGCCGTTGGGATACTCCCCCTGGGGAAAATCAATCTCTGTTTTGCAGCCGAACATGCAAACACACATGCATACCGATGCAATGACCATCAGGTGCTTCAATCCTCTCATCTCCATGCTCCTTTCATTACGGTAAAAAAGTTATTGGTTAATTTTATTTGTATTGCAGACAATATGGCACAGCGTCAAATTGATAGTTTCAATGCAATAGAGCCGCCATATAGAGTATTTCTATTTGACGCTGCGGCATGCCAATTTGTGTGGCGGGCCCAAGAAAAACCCGCAGCGTGGGTAACTCCCATTGTTCCCCTCTAATTGTTCCACTGATTAAACAAATGAGCGATTAAAATAAACACCTATTACAAAACATGCCGGAGACTTTATATATCCTCTCAGAAAAAATAGTTTTGGTTCTGTTTTTTTGCGTTTTATTCTGCTGCCTTGAGATTCTTCCGGAAAATATCGCCACCATAGAAAAAATCAATATTACACTCCAGAGCTATTTGTTTAACCGATTAGACATTCTTTACTGAATGTGCCAAGGTAATCACGTACGAAAAAGCTAACTATTTTTTCATATTTAAATTGAAAGGAAAAACTATGAAAA
>JAKQCH010000455.1 GCA_029573825.1 Spirochaetota bacterium
TTTGCATTTTCAATGGTATGCTTCAGATACTGATCTGGAGCCTTGTGACTTCTGTATTTATCGCCGATACCGTAACGCAGAAATATCTGTTTGATATCCGCTTCTCCCAGTCCTTTGTTGACAAGCATCGATATCACCGCCATGTCAGCTTCACTTCTGGAAAGATAGGAACCGTCATTACCATATATGATGAGGTTCTTTATCTTTTGGGAGATCGGCAAAGCGGTGAGGTCGATACCTGATTGAGATACAACTATTGACTGTGATTGAAGAATGTCGATGTTCATTGCCGTTCTTGATTTATCGGCGGGCTTGTGCGCCGGTATTAATTGTTTCAAGTCTTCAAGTCTGTATTTTTTATGGCCGTTGGCAATAAGGCTGACTTCTCTTGGTTTGCCGGGAACCTTAAAGTTGAACGTGCCCGGTACCCTCAGGAGATGAGACAGGTCGTGGGTGCCAGAATCTGCGCCGAGTTTTATAATTAAAGCTCGGTTTATGTTTTCCAGAACATCAACGCCTATCTCGCTGACCTTTATGGGATTGCTCAATATCCAGTAACAGTGAAATCCTCCTCCGCTATGTATTGTGATGGTAGGTTCAAAATCGAATGATTCGATGACACTTAAAGCCTCTTCATATGTTTTATACGTTGAACATTTTTTGTGGCCGATTTCACCATAATCAATCTCGGCATGAAAGGCACCGAGGTAATGGACATTCTCTTTTTTACCACCATTGCCTGTACGAGGATTAACGCCGAAGTAAACATCAATCCCCTGGTTGCATAACCTGAAGGCGGTTTCGGCAGCTTCCTGTTCCGACGTAAAAAAAGCCTGAGTTGTATGGTTTGATTTGTCGAATGTCCTTATTTCAATCTTGCCGTATTCACTGTTTAATGATGATTCAAAAAGCTCAATAAAGAAATCCGTTACCGCGACAATAAACTGTTTTTTATCTGTGATATAATCATTCATTGTTCTTCCCTCCTTTAAAACATTTGTCATACTCGTTGCTGTCTAATGCTCTCTCTGCTGCAATTCTGACCCATTCGCCCATCGAGATTTTCTTCTCATCCGTTATGTCCTTTATTTTGAGATAAATCTCTTCGGAAAAGGCCACCGTCAAAGCTTTTGTGAACGATGCTGTTTTCATTTTCATTTCTCCTTTTAATGAATTTTAAATTTCAAGGAATTTATCCTTCATGATTATTTGTTCCAGAGCTCCCCTCAGATCGGAACCAGTTTGTTTCCCATAATCAGAATAAAAAAAGGGGCAGCTCCCGAAAGAGCGCCCCTCTATGTAAATAAACTCAAAATAACGCATAGCCGCGCGTTATTTTAATTCTGCTGAGCGTTATCCGATAATGAATCGATGCTGTTTAAATAATCCTCGATCTGGGTAAAGAAATAAAGATTGAGAATAAACCGTTCATTGGCATCGCTTAACAGGCTATCATAGGTGAATCCGAAACGTTCCCGCCAGAACTGTTCAATTTCCTCATAAAAAGGAGATTTTTTAACGTGATTATTTTCGCTGGCCGCCGATTCGACGCCACCCATATTATAGGTGTAGCCCTTGTTTTCAGATGGCCTCCAGTAGGAGATGGAGCCCCCGCTGCCGGCCTCGTGGGCCCAACCGGCTGAATCAGCCGAATAAGGACGGTATTTTTTCAGCATGTCGAAATTGAGGGTGCCGAACATGTGAATTTTAATATGCGGGTAATTGGTCCTGATCTTTCCCAGAATCTCCAGGGGTATTTTCTTTCTGGCGCCCATGGACCCGAGCGCGATGTAAGTGTGGCCGTAATTGACGTACATTTC
>JAKQCH010000332.1 GCA_029573825.1 Spirochaetota bacterium
AGGGAGGGGTTTTCCCAGCGCTGCACATGTTTTTCAAGTTCACGATACTCCTGTATCCTTGAGGACTGCGATGCTATTCCGGCATGCTTTTCGAGGGAACGGGTAATTAATGTCTTCAGGGGATATCTGCCGGGCCCTCCCTGAGCGAAAAGAGGGTAGCAGCAGGAAAGAGCAAACAGGATTACTGCTGTATGGATAATCTTATTATTTATTAATGATTTCATTATTACTATTCTGTGGTAATTCCATTTCATAATTACTGAGAAATGGTAACATGCTATTCACGTAAATGTCAAATTATTATTAAAATAATTTTAACGGCCCCCGTTTCAGGAGAATTCTTCTCTCCGGGGAGGTGCTCATGAAATTACTGCAAATTCAGAACAATGATGTAAAAAAAGTATGGAATAATTACACCGGGAAGTAATCATATTACTTGAAATCCAATTACCGGGTTCCCGACCAAAATGCACTTGACAGAGGGCCTAAAAAAAATTATTATAATTATACTTAAAAACAAGTTTCAGACACTATTCAAACACCAGTAGCGCAAAGGAGTTCATCATGCGTCAAGTATTCATATATCCGGGAGAAGATGGTTTTTTTGTTGCGGAATGCCCGAGCCTGCCCGGCTGCATCAGTCAGGGAAAAACGAAAGAAGAAGCCATCAAAAATATCAAAGAGGCGATTGAGGGTTATGTGATAACCCTGCAGGAAGATAAAATCCCCGTCCCCACCGAAACTTTTGAATCCATGATTATTGCCGTATGAGCGGTCTTCCGAGAATCTCCGGAAGGGAATGTGTGAAAGCCCTCGAGAAAGCCGACTTCTATTTCAAGCGACAGCATGGGAGCCACATAATACTTCGACGAGACAATCCATACACGCAGGTTGTCGTCCCTGATCACAGGGAACTCGACAGGGGCACGCTCCGGTCAATCATCCGCCAGGCGAATATATCTGTAGACGAATTAATCAACCTTTTATAATCCGCCACTAACTCCCGGTAAATTTTTACAGCCCCGTTTCAGGGGAATTCTCCTCTCTGGAGAGGAGTTCATTGTAAAAAATGCGCCCTGAGAGAGAAATAAATTCCTGCATATAAATGTTATCGCCGTAACAGGCATGGAAAATGAAATCTCAGTATTTTCCGTGACTACCGGCTGCCGCAGTACATACGGTTCACTTCCATCTGCACGATGCGGTCAAAAAAGTAAACCGGTGGAAGCCCGGAAGGAAGGGGCCTGCCGTTTATTACAAATGTCGGGGTGCCGTCAGGATTGAATTGGGATGTTTCTTTCACTTCAGAAATCAGAATTTTCAGGGCTTCCTTCTCGCTCATAAGCTTCCGCAGCATGTCCCGCGTTACACCGGCGTTCCCCATCGCCACATCAAGAAGCGGCGCGCTCAGAGGAACGCGGCTCGACATCAGGTATTCCACAAAGGATTTATACGCGGTGTTTCTCCGGAGCGCTATTGACACAAGGGCCGCCTTACATGATATGCCGTCCCCTTCCTCCCGGATAAAGGGATTACATTTCCTGTCAAGGGGAAAGTTCTTGAGGTAGAGCTTCACTTTCCCGTCATATTTCTCCACCAGGGATTTCAAAAGCGGCGACGCGCTGCGGCACACCCCGCAGTCAAAATTAAAATACTCCACAATGGTCACCTTCGCACGGGGGTCGCCATACATTACCGGTATTCCCCGCAGATCAATCCGGACAGGTTCCTTGTGGTAGAAATTCGCCAGTATCTCCTCCTCCATGCGGATTCCGTTTTCAATCCGCATAAGGCTTCCGCGGACATGGAAATAATGCGACAGTATCAATACTGCACATGAGAGGATTACAAGAACAATGCAGACCTGCAGCAGGTGAAAGAAGTATTCCCGTATCTTCCCCAAAAAAAGAATCCCGTTTTTATGAAGTGTTTCCAGGGATTTCCAAAGCCCTGTGTTGTCCATGGCCTTTACTCCGGAAACAATAACCAGGAACAGCACGATATTCGCAACCCATGTGAGCATACAATAGAGACAGAAGGTAGCCAGGGTAAAGGCCGAAATATATGCAAGGGGCAGTATCGCGGCAACGCTCAGCGCGGAAATCCAGAAAAGGACAACATATATAAAACTCGTCAGCAGATGGTCTTCGCGGACAGCGCGGGCCATTACAGACAGCACCAGTACCGAGAAATAAAAAATCAGCCCCATCGCCGCAAGGGGGACCCCGAACACCGACGCGTAGGGACTGCTGTTTACCCTGTCGCAGTCAAACAGGCCCGAAGAACAAAGCCTGAACAGCAGGGATGTCGATGACACACTTAAAAAATGAGTATACAGCAGATACCCGGAAAAAAATATCCCCCCTGATAACGCACCCACCATCAGCCCCTGACGGATGAAACTCTTTAACCTGACTTTCATTCTATTCATTTTATATTGTTCCATTTCATTGATTGCATAACTGATAAAATACTTTTCATATTTCCAATCACCATTGTTAATTATGCAAGGAGATTTTTTCATTAAAAAAGTTAGGGCGTGCGATTTTTATCGCGAATATTTTTTCGTCTTCGGCCAGCTCGTCGAGGTATAAAAATATTTTTTTGTAAAATAAAATTTATTGTAAAAAAATACTGCAATCATCCGATAGTATTAATGATAATGAGACATAACCACCAGGCTTAAAAACTGTCTTTAACCATCAGAAACTGAACACCATGGAGAACCGCCGCAGCTGTCGCATCAGCCATCAGCGGCATGACGGATGGAACAACATCGATACGGAGGAATTATGATAAAAAAAGATTTCAAGAAACTTCTGAAGAAATACATGGACATCAAGGGACTCGATATAATTGTTTACCTCCATGACGGAAAAGCGATCGAGCTCCACAAGAACAGAATGCTGGATAAAAATGAAATTGTCCTGCGTGATAAATTCGACCGGGAAACAAGAATACACCTCTCATCAATAAAATCTGTCGAGCTGTATGCTGCCTGACCCAGGCAGCATACCCCCCTGCTCCCGGCATCAGAAAAAAACACTTCCGCTGTTCAAATCTAATTGACAACAACACTCCCGCGCTGCACAATATAACTTTGCGAATGAATGATATATGATTTTTTAGTTCTTACGGTGTACCGTGCAATATTGATTACTTTTTATCAGATTTTTTATCTCTTAACATTCTATTTCAGAATTACACTCATGCGCGGACTGATGCCGCGCTAACCTTTGGAAGAAACCCGGCATACAATGCAGAATATTAAGTATCATATACTCAATATAACTTCCGTGACTATTTTTTCGTTTGTTCTTGCAAGCACGATGACGCAGGTGTACAAATTAAGTATCGGGCCGTCATTTTCACCCCCGCGCAGCAGAAGCATACAGCATTCCGGACAGCAGCGGAATATTACCTTTGAAGAATACAAGACATCCATCGTTGATTCCGGTTTTTTTAAAGTCAGCCAGGCCATGGAGGGACCCGATGTCGGGACGGCGGGGCCTTCGGCAACAATAACAGACCTTCAGCTCCTGGGAACAATCAGCGGCCCGGTCAATATCGCAAGGGCCCTCATAAAAAAGAAAACCGAAAATGATTCAAAAGTATACAAATTACGCGATACCATTGAAGGATTTGTTCTTGTGCGGATACTCAGCTCGAAAGTCCATCTCAGGCAGGGCCGTGACATTCTGGTCCTTGACATGTTTGCGGACACAAATGCCGGTTCTGACGCGCAGCCGATAAAAGCAACCTCTGAAGCGGCGAAGGGCGTGGTGAAGAAAAGTTTAAGCAGATCATTCCTGCAGCAGAAGGTATTAAAAAAAGTTGACAACGCCCTTCGGGGCCTCCGGGCGGGGCCATACCGGGAGGATGGACAGGTTAAGGGTTACAAGCTTTTTCAGTTGCGGCCCTACAATATCCTCTATAAACTCGGCGCACGGAAAGGCGACATCATCAAGCGTGTCAACGGACACCCCATTGACAGCACGGAAAAACTCTACAAGCTGTGGGGGGCAATACAGGGTGAATCGAGGATTGTCATTGACCTCGAACGGAACAGAAACGTCATGACCTATGATTTCAATATTACCGATTAGGGAATATACCGGCGACTATTATTATGACAGTTAAAAAACCAAAACATTTTGGCAGGATATTAATCGAGAAGGGAATCATCACCCAGGAGGACCTCCAGGAGGCCCTCCTTTCCCAGAAAACCCTGAAACTCAGGCTGGGTGAGATAATTGTCAGGAAAGGCCTTGCTACAGACGAGGATATTATTGCCGCCCTTTCTGAACACTACAATATACCCTATCAGATGACGATCCCCTTTGATGACCCGAAAAACCTGTTTTCGCAGATTCCCATTCATTTCCTGAAAAACAACAAGCTGGCCCCCTTCCGGATGGAAAAATCCACAATTTTTGTGGCGCTCTATGACGCCCTCAATATACGCCCCCTTGATGACCTGAAGATGCTCTTTCCGGAGTATAATTTCGAACCGGTCATGACAACGGAAAACGAAATCCAGCGGTTGATACAGACACACTACGACAACATGAGCGCCGAGACAACGGGTGATTTTATTGAAGACCTTGAAGATGCCGATCTCGAAATACTGTCATCCCAGGCCTCTGAAGCGGAAGATATCCTCGACATGGCGAATGAGGCCCCTATCATCCGCCTCGTAAATATGATACTCAAGCAGGCGGTAAATGACCGCTCCAGCGATATCCATATCGAACCCTATGAAAAGGACCTCGTGGTACGGTTCAGAATTGACGGTATTCTCTACGAGATGTTCACCCCGCCGAAGAAATTCCAGAACGCCATAATCTCCCGGATTAAAATAATGGCGAACCTGAACATCGCGGAAAACCGCCTACCCCAGGATGGCAGAATACAGATCAAGATCGGGGCAAAAGACATTGACATACGGGTGTCCGTTTTCCCCACATACTACGGGGAACGCGTGGTGCTCCGGCTCCTCAATAAAACAGACATGGAATTCAACCTCAGCGCCCTGGGTTTTGAGCAGAAAATCCTTGAGAACTTTGATGCGCAAATAAAAAAATCACATGGCATTATCCTTGTCACAGGGCCCACGGGGAGCGGGAAAACCACCACCCTTTACTGTGTGCTTTCCCAGCTGAACAGGCCCCAGGTGAATATTCTGACAGTAGAGGACCCGATTGAATACCAGATCAAGGGTATCGGCCAGATGCAGGTTAAATCCAAAATTGACCTCACCTTCGCGAACGGGCTCCGGTCCATTCTCCGTCAGGACCCTGACATTATTATGGTGGGAGAAATCCGGGACGTTGAAACAGCTGAAATCGCGGTCCAGTCCGCTCTCACCGGCCACCTTGTCCTCTCGACGCTGCACACCAACGACGCAGCGAGCGGTATCACCAGGCTCATAGATATGGGCATTGAACCCTTTCTCATATCATCTTCCGTTAACGCGTTTCTTGCACAGCGCCTTGTGCGGGTGATCTGCCCCCACTGCAAGGAGACGTACAAACCGACGCCAAAAATCCTTGCAGAACTGAACCTGAAACCATCACAGCTGAAGGGCGGAAAACTCACCCGCGGCAAAGGATGTGAAAAATGTCTCAATACCGGATATCTCGGACGCACAGGAATATACGAACTGCTGCCGGTAACCAATGAGATCCGGAGACTTATCATGGAGCAGGCCGATGCGGGCATCATCAAAGAAACCGCCGTAAAGCACGGGATGATCACGCTGTTCCAGGACGGACTGAAAAAGGCCATCGACGGCGAGACCACTATTGAAGAAATACTGAGGGTTTCCTGATGATATTTCAGTACCAGGCCCTCAACAGCAAAGGGGACAATGAGTCTGATTTTATTGATGCCCCCTCTGAAGCGGCTGCCCGTACCAAATTGCGCGCACAGGGGCTCTACGTTGTAAAAATCAGCAGGCATGAAATATCCGACACGAAACCCGGGGACGGGAAACATGGTATTTTCAACAAACTATATGACGACCTCGCCAATTACATAGGTGAGAAGTTAAGCGCGAAACAGACAGGCATATTTTCCCGGCAGCTCTCGACGCTGCTCAATGCCGGGATGCCCCTGATTGCCACGCTTACCGCAATTATTGAACAGATCGACAATCCCACCTTTAAACGAATCATCGTCGATGTGAAGGAAAAGATCGAGGAAGGTTCCTCCTTCTCGAACGCGCTCCTCAGGCACAAGAATGTTTTTTCTGATATGTATATAAACATGGTACGGGTCGGTGAGAACCTCGTGTCCCTTGATCAGGTCATTGAACGTCTTGCGGACATGGAGGAAAAGAAAAACCAGATTAAGGGGAAGATACAGTCCGCGCTGTGGTATCCCTCATTCATGGTGTTTTTCGCCATTGCAGTCATTATATTTCTCATGGTGAAAATAGTCCCCTCTCTCAGCAGAATGTTTACCGACATGGGAAGAGACCTCCCGCTGCCCACGAAAATCGTCATGGGGGTGAGCGATTTCCTTTCCACGTTCTGGTATCTCCTGATTCTCGGGACAATCGCGGTTATGTATTATTTCCGCCAGTATATCAAAACTAAAGAGGGAAAGCGCAAGTTTGACGAGTTCAAGCTGACTGCGCCGCTGGTAAAAAACCTCTACAAAAAACTGATCGTTCACCGGTTTACCCAGAATCTGGGAATTCTCATCGACAACAATGTTGACATTATCAAATCACTTGAAATAGTTAAGAAAATTGTGAACAATATAATAATTGAAGAAAAGATTGAGGAAGCGACCGCTAAAATTAAGGAAGGCGCTTCAGTTTCCACCGCGCTGAACAAGGCCGGGTTTCTTCCCAAGCTCGTGCTGGGTATGATTGCGGCAGGTGAGGCAAGCGACAAGCTGGACAGCATGCTTCTCAATATCGGGAAAGTATACGAGAACGAGCTGGACATGACCATAACAGGTATCACCAGCCTCATCGAGCCGCTTATTATTGTTTTTATGGGAATTGCCATCGGGACTATCGTGGTCTCGGTTCTGCTGCCCATTTTTGAAATGAACCTTATGGTCCAGTGAGGGACGCGGGAATTCGGAACCCGGCGTCTCAGATGCAGCCCGTTTTTTTTAATCCCCCGCGTCATATTTTACTTGTACAGTACGCCGGGTTTCAGTATCATTTATTCCCGGAATCTGATATAGATATTAATACATCACGACCTGCACAGAGAGGAGAATTGTATGAAACAATTTTTATCAATAATCAAATCAAGAATACAACGTGTTATTATCGATTCAGGTAAGAATGAAGGATTTTCCCTTATAGAACTGCTTATTGTAATTGTTATAATCGGCATTCTGGGGACGATAGTATATACACGGTTCATGGACCTTCCGGAACGGGCCAAGAAGGAAGCAGCACGCCAGCAGATGCTGATCCTGAATACCGCCCTTGACCGGTACAGAATTGATTATGACAACTACCCATCCGGCGAAGATGGACTCGAAGCCATCAAGGGATATCTCCAGTCACGGGAGGTGCCCCAGGACCCGTGGGGAAGCCAGTACATTTACCGGTCACCCGGCGAGAGTGAGCGCCCCTTTGATATAATCAGTCCGGGCCCCGACAAGCAGGAAGGGACAGCGGACGATATTGTAAGCTGGCAACTTCACCAGAAACAGCAAAGACCCGGTGAGCAGGATCAGTAAAAAAAGGCGGTTTCGGGATACCCCCCTTCTTCGCGCGGCGTATTGCAACATGCGGGGGTTCACCCTGCTGGAACTTCTCATTGTCCTGGTGATCATTTCAATACTGTCACTTGTGGTCGCGCCGAGAATTTCCGTGTTCATGAGCGGCAAGAGGAGCAACACCCTTCTCATATCAGCAATGATCGAAAAGACCTTTGATGACGCCTTCATCAATAACCATACCAATCTTTTTGTGTTTCATCTCAGCAATTCCGACAATGAGCTCGTTGATTTCAACGAGACTGTTTTTTCCCGTCGTAACGGAGTATCGGTAGTAAATATCGGGAAAGACGGGAAATTCACTGAAAGCAGCAACAAGCTCCTGCAGCACCGGGAATTTCCCGATTCCTACCGCTTAACCGAGGCGATTCTTTCATCCGGAGAAAAAGTGAAACGGGGAAACATACTACTGCCATTCTATCCCCAGGGGTATTCGGACAATCTGATAATTCACATAGTCGTTAATGGCAGTGAGCAGTACTCCATGATTCTTGATAAGTTTAACAAGCGCCCGAGAATTGTCAGTGATTTTGTTGATTTCGAGGCACCATGACAGAGCTGAAAAAAGACACCTGCGGATTCGCAATAATTGAAATGCTCATCGCCATTGCAATCCTCTCAATAGTACTGATAAGCATTATCTCAGGGGTCTCCGCAGGGATAATGGCAATAACGGGAAATAAAAACCTTACCCGCGCTATGATTATTGCGAAAAGCAAATATAATGAATTTCTCATTGCCAAAATGCGGGGACCGGATATCAACGCTGAACAGCTCGAAGAGTATCCCGGGTTTACGTATTCCAGAAAAGCAGGCAAATACGAACACGGGATATTCGGCCCGATTCCTGCCCGGAGGGTCACAATAATTGTGCAGTGGAAAGAAAACGATCTGGATAAACAGTACAGCCTTTCCTATGTTTATCCGGAACAATAGACAGCGGGATAATAATTTCTCTTCATGATACAATTACGGCAAAAAAATTTCATGCGAAAAAGAATGGAGACCTTCTTTTCAGGCGAAGGATTCTCGGTCCTTGAAATGCTCGTGGCAACCGCTGTCGCATCTGTTATTCTTCTCATGGTGTATACCGCCCATCACGCGATAATGGACAGCATCAACCATCTTACGAAAGTTTCGGTATTCTATGAAACCGTTAATCTTGCGGTCACGCGGATTGACAGTGATATATCCTCAACCTATATCAACAAGTATAACAAGAAACTGGTATTCACAAGCCGGAACAACCGTGGGGCTCCCTACGAGGGGATAATCAATTTTGTCACCATTGATTATCAGAAGTTTTCCATGTTAGGCGATCCACGGAAAGAATATCCCTTCAGTGACATACGGGAGGTTGGCTACTATCTGAAACGGGACAGCGATCAATCCGGAATTAGGATAAAATACCGGCTTATGCGGCGTGAAGACCGCTCCTATGACGAGGACCCTGAGGCCGGGGGAAGAGCGAGCATACTGCTGAACGATGTCAAAGACATACGGTTTGAATTCAAGGTACGGAATGACTGGACTGACTCCTGGGACTCAAAGAGCAATAATAAATTTCCCACTGCGGTGAAAACAACACTTGTGGTGCAGAATTACAAGGGGAAGGAAGAATCTTTTATCTTTATTACCCGAATCAATATGGCCGAGTAGGAGTGTTGAGGAATTTATGAAACAGACATTCCGCCTTATCACCTCTTTTTCTGACAGATTGATTTCGAATTATCACCTCAGGAAACAGAAACTGCGGGAACATGGAATATTCGGCACAATGAAAAATTCCTCCGGATATGTCCTTATCATCGTACTGCTTATTTCCGCGGTGCTTGTTTCCGTGTCCACAGAATTTCTTATTACCGCCCAGACCAATATAAACTATATAGTAAAATTCAGTGACAAATTGAAGGCATCCCTGATTGCGAAAACAGGGATGGACATGGGTCAGTTTATCCTGGAAGCTGACAGGCGGGGCATGACAGGCGGGCTGCTCCCCCGTGCTGTTGACAAAAACATTGACTGTTTCCAGGATCTGTGGGCCCTGGAATTGCCGGAAATGCCCATGGAACAGGGCTCTCTTCACATAAAAATTTATGATGAAAGCGCGAAGATAAACCTCAGTATCCTGGCAAATGAATTTGTCGACAGCACGCTGTATTACACAATAACACAACGATTCTTTATGAACATGGGCCTTCCTCTTGATCTCGCGGATGCAATTATTGACTGGGTGGATATCGACGATTCCCGGTTCCCCTATGGCGCTGAATCCGCTGACTATTATCAGAACCTGAAAGTGCCCTACACGGCGAAGAATAATGCCATGGACAGTATCAACGAACTGCTGCTGGTGAAAGGCATTACACCGGAAATTTTTTATGGCATGGGGGGAGGAAATTTCGGGAAAGAGAGCAATCTTGTGAAAGATAATATGGGCAAGCGGGAGCTGAACACCGAACTGTTAACAAAAATGGACCCGAAAAATGCCAGTACCACAATTAGCGACTACAAGAACGATATCAGGAACCTCGATGTTAAGATCGGCAAAGAAAAAAGCCGAAAGCTTTCTGATTACTTCAGAGTATACGGCGAACGTTCCGATTATTTAAGTGATTATAATAAAATTAATATTAATACCGCATCCTACAGGGTCTTATCCGCATTGACAGATAATATGACTGATGATATTGTGACAGAGATCATTAAGCGAAGAATGATCCGCCCTTTCAGCAATGTTAATGAAGTAAAAGACCTTATCGTTGATGAGAATGTAATTAACAACATTGTAAGCGTTAAATCATACCTATTTAAAATTGTTGCGACAGGGAGAATCAATTCTACAACCTGCCGTATTACGGGATATTATTTAAGGGACGAAAAGAGGTTTTTATACTGGCGGGAGGAGTAATTATCCCCCCCTTTTCATATCCACCATGCAATACTATACCGGAAACACCTGAAGCTGGAGGAACCATTTGTTCGATAATATCGCTGCCCTTGATATAGGCACCTCATCGATAAAGCTTGTCACGGTAAAAACAAGCTTCAAGGACTTTCAGGTAACCTCATTCGCCTACGAAGATATTGACTTCAGAATTGAAAGTACCGAAGAAGCGGTCCGTGACGCGATATCCCGCATCATTAAGGAAAAAAACCTTAAGGGATATACCGTGTACACCAATCTTCCAATGGAAAAAGCTATTATCCGCAATATTACATTCCCCTTCAATGATGTAGAGAAAATAGCTGAGGCCATTCCCTTTGAAGCAGAGGAGAATATACCTTTCAGGATGGAAGACCTCGCAATGGATTTCCAGTCTTTGAAAAGCACGCACACCGAGGAAGGGAGAATACTGCTCACTGCGACACATAAGGAGACAATTCAGTATTATATGGAACTCCTGGATGATTTCGATATTCATCCAGTCCGTATGGGGCTTGAGTCCAACGCGCTTTTCGAATGCTACCGGTACTTCAATAAGATACACAATGAATCTATTATACAGCTTGATATCGGTCACAACAAATCCATAATCAACTTCATTTCGGAAAACAACATGCTCTACACCCGCAGTATCCCCATCGGAACCGGGTTGATACTGCAGCATATTACGGAAACGCTGAAAATCCCGTATCACGAGGCACTGAGGATTTTCGAGAACCTCCACCTTGATCTCACCTCGCTTAATAACAATATTCAGCGTGACTATTATAAGGCGCTCGATATCAACAGGCAGAACCTGAAAAAAATCTTTGACGGAGCCCATACCATTATTGATGAGCTCCTTGAGCAGTTGAACCTCACCATCCGCTCCTTCAGCCTCAGTTACAGCCAGATGACCTTTAGCCGGCTCCTCATTTCCGGGGGAGGATCAAACCTGATTGGTCTGGGACAGCTTCTTTCAAATACCCTTGAGCTGCCCATCGTATCGCTGCCGTTTCTTGAAGGCTATGATGAAATTAAAATTCACACCCAATTCCCGATTGCCTTCGGCATTGTCCTTTCTGTGTTGAACAGAAAACACAGCGCCATCAATTTTCTGAAGGGTGAGTTTCTCCCTGACATGATACGGAAATCCAGGAAGATATACTATCTTGCGGGAGGATTTCTCGTTCTCGCAGCCTTCGTTTTTATCGTCAACCTTGCCATCACCGCCCTTCTGGAAACCCGGGTGGAAGGTCAATACGAAATGCTGCTGCAGGAACGGGTGAAAAGGTATTTTCATGTGCGCCAGGTCGGCAATGATCCGGTCAAACAGGCCCTGAAAATACTGAGTAATGAAAAAAAGGAACTAAACAGCCTGAAAGGGATCATCAAATCAGACGTGAAAGTTCTTGATGCCCTGAAGGACATACTGGTCCTTTTCCCCCGGGACGAAAGCTTCTTACTGAACAATCTCGTACTTAATGAAAGTATTCTGAGGATTGACGGCACCGCATCATCGAGTGTGAACCTTGATCTGTTCAAGAATAAACTTCAGGAATCAAACAAATATGAATCAGTAGTGCTGAATACCAATCTGAAACGACGTGACCAGGTAGGATTCATGATGACAATAAAAATGAAAATCCAGGGTAAGAAATAACCAGCAGGCGGAACATCACACTATGAGAACCCTTACCGAAAGAGAAAAGAAGCTGTTCCAGATACTAATTGCGGTTAGTGCCACAATTGCGGTTTTCTTTTTAATAATTAATCCAATAATATCATTAAAAACCGGCAGCAGTTCTGACATGCAGAAGAATATTTCCGACCTTGCACGTATTGATAAGATATATCAGGATTACCGGGAAATTCGCGAACAGAAGAATAATTACATGTCACAGCTGAACCGCAAAGATGCAAACATCACTGCCCTTGTTGAACAATGGGCAGCATCGGCAAAAGTAACACGCAACATCGCCGACACCCGCAGCACACAGACAAATATTCAGAATAAGTATATAAAGATAACAACCACTATAAAATTAGACAGTGTCGCGATAGAACCGCTACTGAACTTCATTTATCATATCGAAAGTTCAAACCTGCTCCTGAAAATAAATTATATCCGTATTCAGGAAGCGATCAAGGGACGGAATACGTATGATGTCTCGTTAAAAATCAGCAATTTCATGACACAATAAACGTTGTCGGCGAATAAATTTTTTTATCTGCGAGACCTTCCTTAATAATGAGACTTGAGGTACAATGGACATCGGAACAGTATTACATCTAATTCAGCAGTATTACAGGAAATTTAAAGTAAAAGTTTCTGAAACCCTCAAACTGCCTTATGCGAAATTCTATATATTTCTCTCTCTCCTTTTAACAGTATTCTTTGTTATTGTAACATTCCCCTATGAAATATTGATACGCAATCAGGTCATGAAACTTGAACCGGTACTCGGCAGCAGCGTGTCCCTGGGAAGAGTTGATTTCAGCCTTTTCAATGACTCATATATTGAAGAATTATCCCTTGGGAGCAGAGCAGGTGCGGAAACAACACTGAAAAGCATTACTATCAATATCGCAATAAACCCTGTCACAACGCTTATCAATAAAACAATTCGCGGCACACTTTCCGTGCAGAATTTCAACTATTCCAATCGCGACCTTGTCATCAGATCCCTGGTGATGTCGGATTTCGATATACGTTTCGATTCCCAGAGTGGCCTGCCGAAAGACGGCCACATAGACATCAAATGCGATAACGTATACGTGAAGGGCGCGAAAATCAAAGGTTTTTCAATTCCCCCCGTTCGGTTTACCGCAATCCAGGGCAAGGCAAAAATCATTAATAGCAACCTCGTTTTTGAGTCGATAAAATTCCTTGGTTCAGATCTGAATGGGAGCATGAACGGCACAATTGAATTAAATAAATTTTTCACTACCTCAAGGATGAATCTCACCTTTATAA
Organism: Spirochaetota bacterium; assembly: GCA_029573825.1. Taxonomy (GTDB): domain Bacteria; phylum Spirochaetota; class UBA4802; order UBA4802; family JAGODF01; genus JAKQCH01. The sequence continues at coordinate 13,653 of JAKQCH010000332.1, forward strand.
TTAATGCGGAATCACGAATACTTGAAGACTATAAACTGCTTCTTTCGGGTTTCCAGGAAGAGGGCAGCAGGGAAATCAAAATTCTTATTACGGGGCGTGTCAGCAGACCGAGAATTCAGATGCCCTCTGTTTCCGCACCCCGGTCTCCCGATGAGGAAAAAGATCAGTGATGCATCCGGGACAAGGCTGCAACGGCAGAGATCGTAATGAAAATTGAGCTTTCAAAATATTCCGGCTTCTGCATGGGGGTTCGTGACGCAGTCCTCCGGATTGTCAATGAAATCAATTCCTCAAAAGAGGAAATTTATGTTCACGGACCGATCATCCACAATCCGCAAACGATATCAATTCTCGATCGCCGGGGCCTGAAGACGGTTGACGAAAACTGCCGGATCGAAGGAAAAACTGTTGCCATACGGACCCACGGTATCCCGTATCAGAAATTAAAAGACATCAAACATGCATCAAAGAGATTGATCAACCTCACCTGCCCCCGTGTCGCCCGTGTCCAGGGAATTATTAAAAAACATTCCCGAAACGGATACCATACACTCATAACCGGAGACGAAGATCACGCCGAAGTAATATCCCTCAAAAGCTATGCCGACTCCGGCGTGACTGTAATATCAAATATTGATGGCATATCCGCCATCCCTGAAGCGGAAAAATATATTGTTGTTTCACAGACAACATTCGACAGAGAGCTGTTTGAAACAATCATTAAAATGCTGACAGGGAAATTCCAGGGCCGTATAGAAATTTTTAATACAATATGCGACTCCACCTATCATAGGCAGGGTGATGTCGTTGATGCAATTAAACGCGGCATTGATATTCTTGTTGTTGTGGGCGGTAAGAATTCTGCAAACACAAGAAGACTCGCGAACCTTGGCAAAGAATACGGCATACGGACATTCCACATTGAAACAGAAAATGAACTGGATGAAAGCGAGTTCAGCAAAAACGATTATGTATTCGTTACAGCGGGAGCCTCAACCCCCGGATGGATCATTAATAATGTTTTGGAAAAACTATATACCATACAGTTTAAAAATAGTAATTTCCTCTTGAAGTCAGTAAAAAAATTTCTTGAAATCATAGTCAGAACGAACGTGCTCTCCTCGGTGACGGCTTTTTTCATGACACTATTTGTTCTGAATTTCATATCGGCCCCCAACGATTATACCCTGGCCTTAATATCCGTCCTGTATATATTTTCAATGTACACCATAAACAATTATTTCATGCTTGGTACGCTTAAAGAAAGCAATCCCTACAAGCTCGCTCTTTATAAAAAATATAAACGATTACTGATACCTCTATCATTGATTTTTATTTTTTATTCAATATATCTGACAAGTACGTATACAGCACCGGTGATGATTGTGTATGCCTCCTCTCTTTTCCTCGGAACAATGTATTCTACACCCTTTTTTAAACGCATGATCGAACACCTGCACATACCATTGCTTTCTAAACTATATAACGCAAAGAATATTACTGCCGCATTCGGCTGGCTTGTTGTGTGCTGCATACTGCCGGTACTGCTGTACGAATCCAGCTTTCTCTCAATTACCGCGATTATAGTCTTAATTTACTGTTTAATTTTTTTCCGGAATACACTGCAGGACCTCATAGCGTTACAGGGCGATCTGATATTAGGGAGAGAAACTGTCCCTATCTTGATAGGGATTAAAGCGACACGGACATTGTTTCTGCTACTTTCTCTGATTTCGATTCTTATTTTTGGAACAGTATCGCTTCTAAACGGAAACTATCTCGATCTTCTGATAATTCTGAATCTAATATATTATATTGGGTTAATGGTTAAAATTTCCCGGCTGGATTATCTCATTGCCTTACAATATGAAATACTCGTGGATTTAAACCTGATTCTCTTTATAACATTTTATTCAATATCTTCATCGTTCTGATATACGAGAAAATCCTGCTTCCCGATAATCTTATTGTTCTCCAGAATCAGTATTTTATACTCACCCTCAGCATAGTTTTCAATTGTCCCGTAAATAATATTTCTCTCCTTAGTTATCCATTTCGTCTCTTTTACCACATCTGCCCACACGATTTCCTTTTTCTGGATGATAACACCCACGGAATGTTTTCCTTTTACCTCATCGAAAACGAAGACCCACTGGATACGCTCATTGCCCGGAAATTCCGGGACGCTTGCAACTTTCTTGTATGCCTGATCCATGAATGTCTTAAAGCCGAATTGCCCGGACAACTCGCCGCACCCTGGCGCAGAAACAAATCCCAGCAGTAAAAAAAATGCCGCGGTCTTTCTCCAGTGACTGCTACTCAATTTTATACTGGTCTTTATCAAGTTCAATAACATCACCCCTGTTCTGACTATTTCTTCCCAGGTTATCCGATTTTTTACTGTCGCTGGCCCTGTTTGCATGGATAAAAATTCTTATTACGAACATAATAATGTTGTACACAACATAGGCAAGAATCATCAGAAACAACAGTTTAAAAATACTTGCGATAAAACCCATTATAACATCCTGTAATCACGAGAATAATAAAGGCATGGTGACATCCGATTAACGGATGCAGTGTTTAAATACCAGGAGAATTATCAAGAATTATTTTCTTCATCTTCCGTACTGCCTCAGGAAGCCCCATAAAAACAGCGTTTGATATGATTGAGTGTCCAATATTCAGCTCTTCAAGACCGGCCAGTGAAAGGACAGGAACAACATTATTGAATTTAAGCCCATGACCGGCATTGACTCTCAGTCCTGCATTACAAGCATATTCTGCTGCATGAGTCATTCTCTCTAATTCCCGTTTCACATCTTCCGCTTCAACAGCATTGCAGTAACGCCCGGTATGAATTTCAATAAAATCCGCACCGGCATCTTTTGATGCAGACACGATATCGACATCAGGTTCAATAAACAATGAAACCAGAACATTGAGATCATGAAACACTTTTATTACATCACGAATCCGTGATATATTCTTTGCAACATCAAGTCCGCCCTCGGTGGTCAACTCTGCCCTCTTCTCCGGGACAAGTGTAATCTGATCCGGAACAACACGCTTCGCAACCTCAATAATGTCATCTGACATCGCCATTTCGAGATTAAACTTTCCCCGCACCACATCCCGCAAGGCAAAAACATCGTTGTCCTGAATATGCCGCCTGTCCTCACGGAGGTGTACGGTAATACCATCGGCACCGTTATTTTCACAAATCATGGCCCCTTCTACAGGGTCCGGCTCATACTCTCCCCGCGCCTGACGCAGGGTCGCGATATGATCAATATTTACACACAGTATTGTTCCCGGCATATCAATTTCCTGTCAATATTTCTTATACAACAACTCCAACGGCAAATCTTTTCACTTCCTGAATATTCTCATTATAACTTTTTTGGGTATAACCTTTAGAATGAGAGCATCCTGATTTCTTCCGCTGAGCACTGCTTTGACAGGAAGCTCCTGAAGCGCATAATTTTTTTTTGTTTCTTTGATGAGCTTCTCGGCATTTATGACCGAACAGTCAACATACACATCAATGCTGTCTTCATTTATAGCAGCGCCATCACGAGGGGCCCTGACGAACACCTTAATCCGGGATGTTTCAAGTTCAAAGGTATACCGGGGATTTTCCTTTCGCACCTGGATCTGACGGTCAAACACCCTGAGGCTCGGTGTATCCGCGATCGGCACAATAACACTTACCACAGAGGGATCAACTGTTATACCAGGGTAATCGGCAGTATCGATCTCCGCATCAACAGCGACATCACGGGTTGCATCCTCTACCGAGACCAGTTTTGTTTTCAGATTTTTAATTTTCCTTATTACTTCCGCCTGGCCGGAGATATTCACGAGTTCTGGTGTCACGGAGACATCTCCCGCTATAAAACCCTCTTTTAATTCTCCCGAGATGACCGGAACCACCCGTACCGGGGAGAAAATTCTTTTCTCAATGGTAAGATTAAGATTATTCCGCACAAGCTCTATGCTTATTCCTTCCGGCAACTCCTCTTTTGCAACATTAATGGGGAACTTGATATTATCCCCCGGCTTTGCTTTTTTCAGATTGACATAGGCCTTGACATTTTTAATATTAAAGTTATTAAGCTCTTCTTTTTTTCCGGCAAGTTTTATTGTAACATGTTTAATGCTGTGATTTGTTACTATCATGTCTTCAGAAAGGTTTTTAAATTCAACGGGAATTCGGAAAGCCACTTCGCCAATTTTCGTGCTTCCTATATATGCCCACAGGATGACCGACAGCACAATCGCCACCAGTTTAGGAACAATTTCCCTGCTGAAAATCAGCCTTTTTATTTCAATCAATATCCCTTTCATTTAATGGAATATTTCTCCTCATAAGCTGTTTTGGGATTCATGAAATAGAGTATCATATTCTTAAGGTCTGTTACTTTAATTTTTGAATAAAGTTTTCCGTTAACCATAATGGATATTCCTCCCGTCTCTTCAGAGGTAACCAGAACAAGGGCATCGGTTTCCTCGGCTATGCCGAGTGCGGCCCGGTGCCGCGCTCCGTGATGTTTTTTTAACTGCTTCGAATCACTGAGGGGAAGATAGCATGCAGCGGCGGCAATTCGCCCCTCCTGAATGATAATAGCGCCATCGTGAAGCGGGGTATTGGGGAAAAAGGTTGTCCGTATCAACTCTTCGGAAATATATGAATTTATAACAACTCCGGATTCCACATAGCTTTTCAGACCGGTATTGCGTTCAATGACAATTAATGATCCGACCTTTTCCTCTGCCATATTGATAAGGGCATTGACCATTTCATCAAGAGGAAACGCTTCATTCTGAGAAAGTGCGCTCGAAAGCCAGTTTCTCTGACCGAATTGCGTAATTAATCTCCGCAGCTCCGGCTGGAATAATACTATTATCATTATTACGACATAGGACGCGAGATTCGTTATCAGCCAGTTAACCGTGTCCAGTGAAAGGACCCGTGAAAGAATGGCAATAATGAAGATAACGATGAATCCCTTAAGGAGCTGGATTGCCCTGGTATTTGCAAGGAATGTATACAGCCAGTAGAAAATGAAAGCGACAATGAGAATATCGAGGATATTCTTAAAATAATTCCAGAATGTAAAACTGAAATATATTATCTTGTCAAGCAGCGGTTCCATTTTGTACCGAAAACCTCTTTACAATATCCACGGATTTCATTGACAGCTTGTGAGCCCCGACATCATGGACCCGTATTATATCAGCGCCCTTTACCGCCGAAATAGCGTTTAGCGCGATTGTGCCCGGCAGCGTATCTGAACCTTCAGCAACAACATTCTTCACCATTGATTTTCTCGAAAGACCAACAAGCACCGGCAGCCCCATCCTCTTGAATACTTCAAGATTCGCCAGGATTTCATAATTATGGTCAAGGGTCTTACCGAATCCGAAACCGGGATCAATTATTATTTTATCCCTTTCCACTCCCCCCGCAAGAGCCGC
>JAKQCH010000468.1 GCA_029573825.1 Spirochaetota bacterium
GCCGCGGTGAGGTCGGTAATATTGAGAAGTGTGAAGGGCGGGGCAGTACTGTCCGGATCCACGGGTTCCATGGTAACGGTAAGTGTGGAAATTCCGTCAAAGTGTAATAAAAGATTGAACGCGTTCATGTAAAGGCCTTTCAGCATTCTCGCGTAATTATCAGTGTGAAAGCGGTAGTATTCCCGGTCGGAATAATAGTTGTTATATTGGCTGTTTTGGTAATTGCCATTGCAGATACGCCAGTACTGGTCTCGCCAGTAGATAAACTCAACATATACCGCGGGGAGTTCCGCGGAATAATTGCGAACCGGCTTCCCGTCTGTAATTAGATACAGGAAACCCCATGGAATGCCCTCTTTTGTTGCTTTAATATAACGGTTGATATCGCTATACTGCTCACAGTCCTGTTCTTCATCATCCATGGAGCAGCTGCACGCCGATATACACAACACTAACAATGAAAACAGTAGTTTTCTCATGGTTGTCTCCCCATACATGATTAGTATTCAGATCCGTACAAGCCGCTATCTCCCTGTCCGCCTTGAACATCTATATCCGGAGGATCTGCGGGAATTACAGAAGGAGCAACCTTGTGCAATACAAACGGAAAGATATATGAGTATACGGAATAGTATTGACCTGAAAAATCTCCCCCTGCGATATTGCCCGCTATCTTTCTGCTGAATCCGGAAGGCCTGTGTTCCTCTATGACAATATCTACTCCTGATCCTTCATCATTCCACTCCCCTGAGAAATTGTATGTTGTATCGCCGGCGCTGCTTTCATACACGGTTACTCCCGACACACCGTCCTGATCGATTGAAAGGATATCCACAAGAAACGGTATTGAAGAGGTACTGGACACATTGATAGTTCCCCGGTAAAGCCCGCATATATCGGGAATGTCGTGCTCCGGAAGATAATCACAACCGGAAAACATATTTAATATAAAGGCCGCCAGTAAAATACCTGTTCGCGCTGTTCTCATATTCCTGACCTCCTTCCTGTACATATTCTTCTGAGAAGTTCCACAAGAACACCCAGGCCAATAATGAGAAAATTGAATACGAGCGCCATTGCTGTCCACCCGATACCGGCTTCACTGTAACCGTCGCTTTCAGCGGGTATGCCACACCCGCAGTATTTTATTGAATCACCCCTGGATTCCTGACCGTGCTGGACAACCACACCGGCTGAAATATTTCCGGAATTGTCCCGGCTCCTTACGCGTATATAGGTCACTTCCCCTTCTGAAATATTTTCAATTAGTGCCGTCCTCGCGATACCAGTGTCTACCGGGCCGCCGAAATCGCCGCTCCTGTATTTAATGTCAACAATATGCCCGGCGATGTCCTCATTGCCGGGGGGTTCCCAGGTAATACGAAGCCTTCCGTAACCATCTTCAGTTACCTGTATATTGTATACTTCATCAGGCGGAAAGATATCGCTGTATGACCAGGAAAAGCGTGCGGGAATTCCATGTGAGCCGTTAGCGCATACAGGATATACCACTATTTCACCCACAGATGATGTTCCGGTAAATTCGGAGGACAAACGAATGTCAGGCGTTTCACTCATGGTGTATCCCGTAAATGTTCCGTTTTTCCATATTTCAATCATATAACCGGAAACTCTGCTGTCGATGGATGGCCGCCAGGAAATGGTTAGTCCGTTTACATCAGGGACGCTCACAAACCCTGTAACCGGCTGCACTGAACCTCCACCGGAAGCTGAAGGTGACACGGTAATAGTTCGACACCACATTGACGCGGGGAGAGAGGTGTTCACAGACCGGAGACGTATAGTGTACAAACGTCCGTTTTCAAGGCCGGTTATGGTTGCGTGCTGTTCCGTTGTTACCGCGGTAATACCGGGAACTCCTGATGAAGATATATTGTATTCAGTTGATGAGCTTCCCGGGGCATGACGCCATGAAATATCAATGGCCCTGTCTCGTGGTGTGACGGAGACCGGCTCAGGACGAAGCATAAGGGCTGAAATTAATTGTATTAACCTGTCCCGTGAGGAATTTTCAAGATATGAAATATCAAAGGCTGCTGAGAGCGAAGGGCCGCTGTCCACGGCGGTGGGAACACACACCATGGTTCCTGATGCAGTCTGTCCCTGGTCCGCCGCAAGGAGTACGCCTCCGGAGCGGGGTGATACGCGGTCCCGATGCAGGGCAATTGAAGGAAGAACAAATGAATTCCCCTGAAACATATTTATTCCGTTTTGCTGAACAGGGTCGGCATCCGCTTCATCCAGCGACACCAGAAGGCGGTCACGGACAAATACGTCTTTCGGAAGCATATCAACCCATTCGTCTCCGGCAATAACAAGGGAACCATTAAGAGAAAGATAGTTGGACATTTTTGCTGTTTCTTCAGGGGAAAGCGGCACCCCGGTTGCGTTTCCGGTATTCCAGATGACAAGTGAGGTGTTGATGATTTCAAGTGGGGGAATGCCGGCCTTCTGAATGTCCCACCGGAAGACGTTATATCCAAGGCGTGACAGTGAATCCTTGATATATGTATCGGTGCTGCTGCCGTTATCGTCATCGACAAGCAGAATATCACAGCGGCTCCCGGCGTACAGCGGTATACGGAGCAGCTCCTTTTTTCCGGTGAAGGCAGAATGTATTTCAAGCACAAGGCCTGATTCACGAAAGTTATCGTTGAAATCATTGATGTGGACTTTATATTTTGTTGTGTTTACCGATGTGCCGCCGGGAAGGGTGTCCGGATACAGGGATGTGCCGGAAAGAACTGAAATAAGACTGTTTCCTGACCGAAGCGTGCCTGTGGCGCTGCGGAGTGTTTCACCGGTATTTTTTATTGTGATAGAGACCTCAATTGTCTCGCCGCATTCAGGGAATCTGTCCCCGTCCCCTCCGGAAATATTGACCGCCGAGATATCGAGATTCGGCGATGGACAGCTTTCAATGACGAGTTTCGCGGTGTTCAGCCTTCCGCCGGACACGCATTTTTCCGAAAAGGCGTCTATTTTGTCCGAAGAAGACATGACAACATTTCGCAGTGAGGCGGGTGTTATTTCGCCGTCAGAGGCAAGATACATCGCGACGGCGCCGGTGACGTGGGGTGCCGCCATGGATGTGCCGTCAAGATAACGGTAGCCGCCGCCCGGGAAGGTGCTCAATATGCCGGTCCCAGGGGCGAAGACGTCAACTGACTCCACGCCGTAATTGGAGAAGTACGCATTAATATCACCGGGTGTGGATGCACCGACTGAAATTATATTTTCGCTGGAATATGACGCGGGATAAAAAGGAGCGGCATCATTATTGGCGCCGTTGTTTCCCGCGGCGATCACCACAGTTACTCCCTGGCTGCGGGCTGACTCGATGGCGTCAAAAAGGGCCTCCGAGTAATACCCGCCGCCCCAGCTGCATGAGAGAACACGTGCTCCGTTTGCCACTGCGTATGCGATACACTTTATGGCGTCAGACGTATACCCGGTTCCACCTGCGCTTAAAAATTTGAGCGCCATTATTGACACCGAAGGGCTAACTCCTATAACACCTGTCCCGTTATCTCCCGCGGCTCCGATTGTGCCGGCGCAGTGCGTGCCATGACCGTTGTCATCAAAGGGATTGTTATTATACGAGAAGAAATTGTAGCCGTGAATATCGTCCACATATCCGTTGCCGTCATCATCAATACCGTTATCGGGAATTTCTCCGGTGTTTGTCCATATATTTGCCGCAAGGTCAGGATGGGTGTAGTCAACGCCGGTATCGACTACCGCTACGATGACTTCCCGCGAGCCTGAGGTATAGTCCCATGCTTCGGGGCAGTGTATCTGCGTAAGTCCCCAGAGTGAGTTATAATCCGGATCATTGGGAGTACTGACCGCCTCAAGGACATAGTCCGGTTCCGCGTACAGGACAGAAGGGTCACGACGAAGACGGGCGATCCCGGAACTCACCGATTCCCCGCTTTTCAGAGACTGCACGGTTATTCCGGTTTGACTGAATTGCCTGATGACCCTGCTTCCATGACGTGCCGCGGCGGCAGCTCCCTGCGCTGATGACCTGTACCGCACAATAATACGATCGTCCGCATGTGACATCATACCAGATTCAGCCATGAGAGATGTGGAAAATAACATTGAAGTAGTAAACAGGAGCAGTGATATTCGTTTCACGTTTTTTATCCATTTTATAATTGATTCATTCATGAGATATCAAGTGAGCCCTTTTGTCAACACACGTTTTCAAAAAATTAAGGTGGACACCCCTTTTTACGCTACTTTTTCCTCTACCACAGGTCTGAACTTTGACCAGTAGATTTCATCTGGTGTTCCATAATCCAGAGACTGATGAAACCTTTCCGAATTATAGAATGATACGTACTTCTTGATACCCTCCTTCAGTTCTGCCATGGTGCTGTAGTCCTTGATGTATATGTCCTCATACTTCAGGCTTCTCCAGAACCGTTCAATGTATACATTGTCCAGGGCCCTGCCTTTCCCGTCCATACTGATTCGTACACCCAGATACTCCAGGTGTTTTGTGAATGCGTCACTGGTAAACTGACTCCCCTGGTCACTGTTGAATATCGCAGGTATGCCATATACCTGTACCGCATCCTCAAAAGCCGAGATACAGAATTCTGCATCAAGAGTGTTTGACAATCTCCAGCTCAGGATCTTCCGGCTGAACAGGTCTATAATTGCCACCAGGTAGACATAGCCGCCGCTCAGCCGGATGTAAGTAATATCAGTGGCCCAGACCTGATTTGGGAGCCAGATATTCATCCCCTTGAGCAAATAGGGATACTTTTTATGGTTTTTTCCCGGCACAGAGAGCCTTTTCCCCGGATAAATTGCCCTGAGGCCTGCTTTTTTCATAATACGCCTTACCTGTTTACGGGTAACACCCAGATGCTTCAACGCCCTGGCAACCTTCCGGTACCCGTAAAATGGGTGTTCCTTGAGTTCATCAAGTATTGCCTGCAATATCTCGATCTCCCCGTCACTGTCTCCCGGTGCAGCCTTATAATAATATGCCGACCGGCTGATGCACAATAACTCACATTGCTGCTTCACGGTTAGATCCCTGTTATCCATATCTATAAGTCCGGCTCTTTCCCGTACAGTTGACGGTACTTTTTTTTTAGAAAATCGTTCTCAATTTTCAGACGACCAATCTGGCTGAAAAGGCGTTCTTCTTTCTGTTCAGCTCCCTTCTCTTCCTGGCTTTTTTTGCCTGGTTTTTCGAATGCTGTTACCGCATTATCAAGCAGATGCCGTTTCCACTGAGTCACCTGGTTCGGGTGGACTTCATATTTCAGGGCTATCTCCTGAACGGTCTGCTCTCCTCTGATGGCCTCCAAGGCCACCTTTGCTTTGAATTCTGTACCATGTTTTTTTCTCATAGTCTTGATCCTTTCTCCTTATTCTAATATTTCAAGGAGAAATCCACCTTAACTATACTAAATTTGTGTGCAGATTTCTGGGCTCATTATAATAGGACGGTGAATGGTGAAAGGATATCGGAAAAAAATCTGTCCCCGGGGAAAATTTATTTCCGATAGTATTGCCTCCCTGCAGGTCACATACGTGTATGCAATAAAAATGAAGGAGGACCTATGGAAACAGCGATGCATG
>JAKQCH010000213.1 GCA_029573825.1 Spirochaetota bacterium
GGTGTATGAAAAGAACGATTACCCCGGCGGCCACACGCACACCATAGTGATCGACAGGGGGCCGGACAGGGGCACCCCGGTGGATACCGGTTTTATCGTCATGAACCACCGTAATTATCCCCTGTTCACAAAGCTTCTTGACCGGCTGGGAGTCGCCCTTCGGGACAGCGACATGTCCTTCGGTTACAGCTGTCTGCAGACGGGCATCCAGTATTCGAGCAGGGGACTGAACGGCCTTTACGCGCAGCGGAGTAATATCGTCCGCCCGTCCTACCAGAGAATGGTATATGACCTCTTCAGATTTTACCGGCACGCGAAAAGAGACCTCGCGCAGGGGAGTGCGGCGAATCTCACACTCGGTGAATATCTGAAAGGGCGTAAGTTTTCCGATATCTTTATCCGACACCACATACTTCCCATGGGGTCCGCAATCTGGTCCACACCGGATGATGAGATGATGGAATTTCCGGCGGAATCGTTCTTCAGGTTCTTCAGCAATCACGGGCTTCTCAGCGTTACCGGCCAGCCTGTATGGAGGACTGTCGCCGGGGGCAGCCACACGTACGTAAAAGCGATACGTGACACGCTGAAGAACGATGTGATCACTTCCTGCGCGGTGCAGTCTGTACGCAGAAAAAAGGGGGGAGTCAGTATCGGGATTAAAGGCGGAAAGACGAAAACATTCGACAGGGTTATCATTGCCGCCCACGCCGATGAAGCGCTCGGTATGCTCGCGGACCCCACAGCGGACGAGAAGCGTCTCCTCGGCGCGTGGCGTTACCAGAAGAACCGGACGGTACTCCATACGGACAGTTCCCTCATGCCGGTCAACGAGAACGCAAGGGCCTCGTGGAATTTCCTCCGGGAGCAGGGAGCGGGAGGTTCTTCGCTCTCGCTGACCTACCACATGAACAGGCTCCAGGGGCTTGAAACAAAGGAGCACTATTACGTTACCCTCAATAGCGCAAAAGAAATTCCGAAAAACAGGACCATTGCTGTAATGGATTACCACCATCCCACATTTACCTTCGCTTCCATGAACACGCAGCGTGAGCTCCATGTGCTGAATGGCGTCAACAATACATTTTTCTGCGGAAGTTATTTCGGCTATGGTTTTCACGAGGATGCAGTGAGGTCGGGGGTCGATGTCGCGAAACTGTTGGGTGGAGAATTGTGAGATCACGTATTTACACAGGGGAGGTAATGCATGTCCGTAACTATCCGGCAACGCATGTCCTGAAGTATCCGCTTTACTTCTATTCGTTTGATCTCGATGAGCTGTCCGCCCTCCACAGGGACATCAGATTTTTCAGCTATAACGGCTGCAACGTCGTTTCGCTGCGGGACCGTGATTATCTCACAGGGGAGGGGCCGATAAAGCAAAAAATATTTTCCCTGCTGAAAAGCCGCGGCGCGGATAAAGGGGTAACGAGGATTCTGCTCGTGACCCAGGCGCGCTACTTCGGGTATGTGTTCAATCCTGTGAGTTTCTATTTTTGTTTCGGGAACAAAGGGAAGGTGCTCTGCGTGGTGGCGGAAGTAAACAACACCTTCGGCGAGAAACATGTGTACCTTCTTTCGAAACCGGAAAAAGCGGAGAAGGGTTTTATCGAATACCGGCAGAACAAGGAGTTTCACGTGTCCCCCTTCAATAACCTTGACGGGCACTACTCTTTCCTCTTCTCCGAACCGGGGGAAACGATTGACATCAGGATAGTGCTGCACCGTGAAGGCCGGAAAATTCTCACGGCACGCCTGACAGGTGAACCGGCGCCCCTTACGGCGGGCAGTCTCGGCGCTGTTGTCCGCCGCTTCCCTCTGACCACGCTTCTCACGGTAGCAAGGATATACCGCGAAGCGTTCAAGCTCTTTTTTTTCAGAAAGCTAGGGTATCATCCAAAGCCGGAACCGGGAAGCGAAATGACGATCGGAAGGCTCCCCGCGACGTTCACACAGAAAATGGCCCGGCGGGTCATTGAAAAGGCTTTTTCAGGGATTACAGGGGGCTGCCTTTCGGTTACCTATCCTGACGGGACAACCGGAAGTTTCGGGGATACAGGTGCCAGTGACACGGCTGATATCACCGTGAACGGGTATTCCTTTTTTTCGAAAGTGCTGTGGAACGGGGAGATCGGATTTGGAGAATCCTTTATGGAGCACGGGTGGGACTCGACTGATCCTGTCAGACTTATCCGCTTCTTTATCAGGCACCTCGGGATGGACGAGGATAACCATGTAGCAGTTAAGGCGACAGGGCTTCTGCTGAACCGTCTCCTTAACCGGAAAAAAAGAAATACCCTGACCGGCAGCAGAAGGAATATCGGGGAGCATTACGACCTGGGAAACGATTTCTTCTCCGCCTTTCTCGACAAACGTCTGGTCTATTCATGCGGCATCTTCAAAAAGAAAAACGATACCCTGGAGCAGGCCCAGATTAACAAAATTCACGCAATCATTGCAAAGGCCGGTATCAAAAAAGGGGACCGTGTCCTTGAAATAGGCTCCGGATGGGGAGGGCTCGCCGTCGAGGCGGTGAAGCGCACGGGCTGTCATGTTACTACTATAACCCTGTCGAAGGAGCAGCACGATTATGTGCGGGAGCTCATAAAAAAAGAACGCCTTGAATCGAAGGTGAGCGTTGAGCTGACCGACTACCGGCATATCAGCGGGATGTTCGATAAAATCGTATCAATCGAAATGCTCGAAGCGGTGGGGCATGAAAATTATCCCTCGTATTTTGCCTCCCTTGAGAGGCTGCTGAAGCCTGAGGGGGCGGCGGTGATACAGGTGATAACCACTATGGATTACCGCTACAGGGATTACTCGCGGCGGATTGACTGGATACAGAAGCATATATTTCCCGGCGGACATCTGCCGTCAGTTACCGCGTTGTCTGAATCGATGGCCGCACACAGCAGGCTGTATATCGATGCCCTGGAAAATATTGGGCCTCATTACGGACAGACGCTCCGCGAGTGGCGGAAAAGATTTACGGTTTCCCGCGAACGCCTGATGTCCCTCGGGTATGACGGCGCCTTCCAGCGGAAATGGCTTTATTATCTTATGGTGTGCGAGGCGGCGTTCGACTCCGGCGTTATCAACGACGTCATTCTCACATTGTCAAGGCCGGGAAACAAGAGACCCGTGGGGTAGTGTCTTTCCTGATTTTTTTTATATTCCACCCTCCCATACGAAAACCCCTTCCCGGGGGATCGTCGGAATTTTAAAGGGCTTGACTTATTTCGGTCAGCGCTGTACTATCATGTATTGTTACGCTGTTGAGGAGGATTCATGTCATTAATTGAAAAAAAGTGTCCAAAATGCGGAAGCAGCAACACGAAGGATGTTTCAAAACATGGCGACAAAAAATCTACGATAACATGTAAAAATTGTCAGCATACCTGGAGTGAACCCAGGAAAGATTCCTTTTTTTAATATCCGGAGATTTCTGCCGGTTACATGGGGAAAGTCCCGCGGCAAAATGAACAGTTTCAAGTATCGCTGCGGGAGATAATCTGCAGGTGGTTATAGTTCGGCCTGTGTTGTCTGTACACACCTGCCCGCTGAAATGATGGAATACCATTTGACGGGCCGAAGGTCATAGCTGTTATTATCTGAGATTAATATCTGCCCTCTTTGCAGTTTTTTAATAATTCACAGATTCCAATCAGCTATGACCTGTTTCGTGACAACGCCATCGGGGACACATTGGAATGGGGCGCGCATCAATATTGATATATCACCCGGGGACTAATTCGAAACAGACTGTCATCCTCTTAATAATGGCGCAGTAATTATTCCTGATTTCATAGTTTATCTTCACCCCAGTCTCCGTCTCCATAATGTATGAAGACGAATTTCCCTTCCTCCAGTTCACCATCAAGCGTCCAGTAGAACCCGCCCCAAGTATATGTAACTTTACCGGTACCGGTACTCATTTCACGGAACGGTCCTACGCCCCAAGCGGTAACATCGGGGTAACTTTGATTAAGAAGCCTGATGTTTGTTATCGCTGAACCTGTTCTATTGTCAATTGCAAACTGACAGATACTGTCATCGTCATCATCCCAAAAACAACTGCCGGTAGAGACCATTACCGCAACGCAGATAACTATGAAAAACAGAAACACCTTTTTCATAACATACCTCCGGAAATAAAAAGTTTTCATTATGTGCATTAATACATATTAATAAATAATCATATAAAGTCAATAATTAATATAGATAATGTGCACAATGAATATATAGATATGAATTATAATAAGTGAATTTGATATCCTGCCGGGGGTGAAAATGGTCTGTTATTCACTGAAGCAAACAGGTTTAAAGAATATAGGGGCATCCCTCGTAACTGGTGATGCCCCTGTTATGGAAAGTATGGAGTAACTCGCCGGATCAGGTGGTGCTTGCTTCCTTCTTCTTCGCCGCAATTTTTTCCAGTTCCATCTGGCGCAGCTCTTTCCGGAGAATTTTCCCGACGCCGCTTTTGGGGAGCTCGGAAATGAATTCAACGTATTGCGGTACTTTGTATTTTGCCAGTTTTTCCTTTGAGTACGCGATGACTTCTTCTTCCGTGAGGGTCTCTCCCGGTTTGGTTACTATAAACACTTTCACCGTTTCGCCGCGGTATTCATCGGGAATGCCGATTGCGCAGGCTTCAAGTACCTTCGGGTGTTCAAAAAGGACCTCGTCAATGTCTCTGGGGTAGATATTGTAGCCACCCGCAATAATCATATCCTTTTTCCGGTCCACAATGAAGATGTAGCCGTCTTCGTCAAGCTGGGCGATATCGCCGGTGTAGAGCCATCCGTCCCGTATGGTGAGGGCCGTTTCATCCGGCATGTTGAAGTAGCCCGATGTCACCTGTGGCCCGCGGATGATCAGCTCTCCAGGTTCTCCCACCGCCATTTCCTTCGTGCCTTCATCGAGGTCCACCACCATCATGTCAGTGTCCGGAACGGGGACCCCGATGGACCCTGATTTGCGCACTCCGCCGTATGGATTTATGGTTGCGGCGGGACTTGTTTCTGAAAGACCGTATGCTTCACATATTTCAGCCCCCGCTTTTTTCTCAAATTCTTTGATGACTTCAAGGGGAAGCGGTGCGGCCCCAGAGAAGCAGCCTTTTATACTTGAAAGGTCATATTTATGAAGTTTCGGATAGTTAAGGACACCTACATACATTGTGGGAACTGCCGGAAAGAATCCCACATTGTGTTTTTTTACCGCCTCCAGAATTGTGTGGGGCTCCGGTTTTGGTATGAGGACGTCAGTGAACCCCTGCCATATACAGTAGTTCATGACCGCGGTCATGCCGAAGATGTGAAAGAACGGCAGCACGCCAAGACCCACAAGGTCCCCCCTCTTAAAGGTGGGAAACCACGCGATAATCTGCTGCACTGGACTTGCCTCAAAAAAGTAGACATGGAGAACGCCCCCTGAGATAATATAAATCCAAAAGGGGGATTATATGAAATATGGTAAGAATGTAAAGGAACAGGCAGTCCTAAGGATATTGAACCGGGAAGGGCGCACCATTC
>JAKQCH010000495.1 GCA_029573825.1 Spirochaetota bacterium
ATCCGGTAAAAGGGCGTTACTGATTGGCGGGCTGACAGCATGTGCCGTTGGTGTTTTTCTTGTAGTCCTCTTTACCTGCAGGTGTCCTTCGTGCGGTAAGTTCTTCGCCCTGAAAGAGCAGAAGCGTGAGGTCCTCTCCTCCGGCTATATCACCAAACGGATCTATGAAAATGAACGATGGATCAGGAAGAGCATTAAAGAGACAAAGACCAGGGTGACCCTGAAGTGTACATACTGTAACTACATAAAGACACGTATTGAAACATCTCACAGATAATACTTATGTATGGCTGATACTACTCTGGATTTTCGGCTTAAACACAAACATTTTATCTTTAAAGACACTTATTATATCAATAAACCTTCTGTTTCAGCACACGTTCCTTATACGATAACCTTTCTATTGGAGCACCACATATTCAGCGACTGAAGTAGATTCAGGTACAGGAATATTATCTTCAACTAGTCCTTCTATATGAAACTCTATAGCTTCATACATATTCTTTTCGGTTTCTTCAATGGTCGACCCGGTGGCAATACAACCCGGAAGATCAGGAGAATATGCTGAATAGTTACTTTCAGCTTTTTCTATAACGATTAAAAATTTTTTCATTGAGGACCTCTACTTTGTTATTTGGGCCTGCTTGTAAATGCTGGTAAGCGTACCTTGTGCAATGTCATCAGATGTTTTACCGGCAATTGTTACTCTACCGGATTTTTCCGGGTGTTTATATTGTCTATGGCTTCCCCTTGTTGAATGGAGATACCAGCCATCCTTTTCTAATATCTTAATAATCTCTTTTCCTTTCACACAAAAATATATAAAGTGGCCAAAAAAGAAATCAAGTTTATTTTATAGTCATGTTGGTAAATTTTATCAATTCGTTGCCATACAGTGAATTGGGAAAAATCGGTTGTGTGCCCTAAGCCATCTTCGGACAACTCACCATTTGAGGATATAGTTGAATATACAGCGTAAAAGTATTGCAATGCTGAAAAAAACCGTATACTATGGTGTTAAATATTATGTTAGAAATTATAATACACTGAAGATAATGATACAAATGATTTCCATGAAAGGGGCCCTGAGAAGGGCCGTCATACTGGTCCTGGTTTCCGGGTTCCTGTGTGCCATGCATGTCTCTACCGCCGGGGCCACGCGGTTCTACACCATCGTGGGGGCCGGGGGATCATATCGTGACGCATACCGGGAGACACCTCCCTATCACTCGACCATTGTTTCACCGTGGGTGGAAGCAGGGGTGCAGACACGAAGGGGGTATCTCGCGGGATTTACCGCCTCTTTTTATCTTGATCCGGGAAATACATCTGACATTTCCTCAATCATTCTTGGGGGAAAAACCGTGTTTTTCATCATTCCCCGTGTGTTGTACTGGGGACTGCAGGGAGGGCTCCATATTGAAAGGGACTACGACCAGGATGAGTACAATAATGACACCATAAGTCTCAGCGATGCTGAGCTCATGGCGAATGTCGGCGTGCATCTCGGTTCAATGGTGCAGATTACCAGGACATATTTTCTTGTGTTCGATGCGGCGGTATCACAGTCGTTTCCGGGTTATTATACATATGCAGGACAGATCGCAGTGGGAATTATGCAGTATTTTTGAGATTCCCTGCACGCCGGTACAGGGTCTACCGGTTTTTCAGGGCGCGCTGGATTTCCCGGTCCGAGTCCCGTTTCTGGATTGTTTTCCGTTTGTCATACTGCGCCTTTCCTCTTCCCAGCCCCAGGAGAATTTTTATCTTTCCGTTTTTGAAGTACACCTTGAGGGGGACAAGGGTGAATCCTTTCTCCTTCAGCTTTCCCGTAAGCCACTTGATTTCCTTTTTGTGGAGCAGGAGCTTCCGTTCGCGGTCAGGTTCGTGATTGAAACGGTTACCCATTTCATAGTGGGCGATGTTCATCCCCACGATATATGCTTCGCCGTTCCGTATCCTCGCGTAGGACTCATTGACGCTGACCTTTTTCAGGCGCATCGATTTCACCTCGGTCCCGGTGAGCACGATGCCCGCTTCAAGGGTCTCAATTATTTCGTATTCGAAGCGGGCCTTTTTGTTTTTAATTATATCTGTTATTGTTTCCTGCACGTTTTTTCCTTCCGGTGATCGCTATGATGACTTCCGCAGTGACAGCACAACTCCCGCGGCGATGAGCAGTGTCCCGGCCCAGACAAGCAAAATATACCGCTTCACTGAAATGTCAACAATAACTGAATCCGGCGGTACCACTGTTTCCCGGGCGGGTTCCACAAAGATGTGTATCGTCCCGGAGTCCCTGTTTATGTGGCGGAGCGATATTTTCCTTCCCGATGAGGGGACCGCGGCGTCATCATGTTTCACGGCTTCGTTCCGGCTGATAATAATGCCCGGCGCGAGGTCATAGGTACGGGTGCCGTCCTTAACGAGGAGCTGCGTGTACAACTTCACGTTGCCGGACATCATGGTTTTCCTGTCAATCTTTCTGAATCCCTGGAATGTTATCGACAATCCCCCGATCTTTTTTTCCTCGTTTCTTTTCAGGGTAACCGACGCCACGCTTTCGAGCCCTGATATGAGGGTCACCGGGGAGATATATATGTCGTGGGTGAAGTTCGATATTATGTACGGTTCCTTGTAAAGGGAGTTCATGCGTTCGGAGACGTAATAGGGCATGAAAATGTCCCGCACGGTGCGGCGTTCCACAAGGGTAAACTTCAGTGATGATTTTTGTTCCCGCGTGATCCCGCCGAACTTTAATGCGATGGAGCCGATCTGCTGCTCTCTGTCCTGAAAGAGCTGTTTCTGTACCGAGGGGGTATTGGTTGAGGAGGCGATGATTCCGATAACCATTACCGCAACGCCGAAATGTGTGATATGGGAGCGGAGAAGGGCAGCTGACCTGAACTTGATAATATCTATCACAATGAATGTCCCGGCAAAAAGCGCGAGCGCCGTAATCAGGATTGCCGCAATATTGAACGTATAGGCAACGGTAACGGCGACACCCGCGGCGAAGGTGAGGGCACCGGTTATGATTATCGTTTTCACGGTGAAGCGCGCGCTGCTTCTGAACACCGTTGCCATGAAGATCAGTCCCAGCATAAGTGCGGCAAACGGCACCGTGAGCGTGTTGTAGTACGCTTCCGTGACCGCGCTTCCCCGCCCGGAGAAAATCCCCGAGAGGATGGGCATCGATGTACCAGTGAGGATAATAACGCCGTAGAGCACTATCAGCATCACCCCGAGTCCCAGGATGCTGCCGGTTTCGGTGACAGTGTCTCCCAGGGGTTCAGCGCTGATGGTTTTTCTCCGGGAGAAGAAAAGTATCAGGCCTATTATAAGAAAGAATGCCGCGAAATAGATAATCTGAAACGAGATGTTGCTGATGCCGAAGCTGTGCACCGAGAAATTGGAAAGCACCCCGCTCCGGGTCAGGAAGGTGCTGTAGAAAACCGACACGAAGATCATCACCGCTAAAATGAGGTTTGTCTTTATAAGGGCATTTTTTCTCCGCTGCACAATGAGTCCATGGAGGAGCGCGATGGAGAGAAGCCACGGTACCAGGGATGAATTTTCCACCGGGTCCCATCCCCAGTAGCCGCCCCATCCAAGGACCGCGTATGCCCAGTAGGCGCCAAGGAATATTCCGATCCCGATGGTGAGGAGCGTGAATATGACCCACCTGAAGCCTTCCTCCGCGATGATGCGGTATTCCCCCTTCAGCATCGCGGCTATCGCGTACGCGTATGGGACCACTGCCGCGGCATAACCCAGGAAGAGCACCGGGGGATGCACTGCCATCCATGGGTCCATGAGGAGCGGGTTCAGGCCGGCGCCGTCAAAGTTCGGCGGCAGGGGCCCCAGGGTGAATGACTCCGGGTATGTGTCCCACAGACGGGCAAAGGGGCTTTTCGCGCAGAGAATCAGGAGAATGAAAATCTGGGTGATCGTAATCACTGACATGAGAATCGGCTCGTTGCGGTCCTTGCTCCGGAGAATGAAAATGCCGATACCGAACAGAAACAGCAGCCATAACAGGAAGCTTCCCTCCTGGCCCGCCCAGAAGGCGGATATAAGGTACAGCAGGGGAAGGTCCCGTGAGGTATTGTTGTACACGTAGGTTATGGAAAAATCATGGCCAATGAGGGCCTGCAGGAGCAGTATCACCGCGAAAAAACAGGAGATTCCCCCCAGGTAAAACAGTTTCTGTGACGTGGCGCGTGCAAAGAGGTTTCCCCGTACGCTTTTCAGCTGAAATATGAGGGATATCAGCAGCACTCCCAGGACGAAATACAGCAGAATTGCTCCCAGATGTATGTTCATGACGTAACTTCCTTTGTTATTTGAAAATAATCTATTTCGGCTGTGCCGCCGCGTTTCCCTGCTTTTTATATTTCGAGGGGCAGTTTACCAGAATTTTCTCAGCTTCGAAGACTTTCTTTGCCTTGTTGAATGACCCCAGGGCGACAATCTGGTCGGCGTGTTCAAAGTTAAAGGGCTTCAGGCCCCTGTGGACAGCATTGAGGGGTGTTCCGTTTTTTTCCTTCAAAGTAAAGGTGTAATACCCTTCATGGTGCTGAACCGGAACGGATTTGTCAAGAATTCCGATAATCTGCACGTACTCGCCGGATTCCATTGCCTCCTGAAACGGCACGTAGGGAGTCAGGACCCCCTGTATGGAGTACAGCGCGAGTCCGGCAAAGGCGATAATGACAGCAAGTATAATCAGTTTCCTACGGTTCACGGCTGCTCCTTTCAATTCTGCTGATTTTTCTGTCGATGGTGAAAAGATAGATGCTCACGGCAAGCCATATAATAAGTATCACTCCCGCCACACGGTAGAGCACATCGTTCCCTGTGGTCTGTTCCGCGGGGGCCGCCGATGCGGGAGCCGGTGTTGTGCCGGTATCGCCGAAAGCGGTTTCGGGCTGCAGGGTGAATACCTGATCGAAACCCAGGTCCCTGTCCGTTTCCCCTGAAACCTGTACCGCATTCCGGGGGGCGATATCATCCGTTGCATTCACGAAATGTCCCGTGACGCAGAGAAGGGAGAGCATACCGGTAATAAAAATCCGTTTCATCGCAGATCACCTTTTTTCTGTTCATTAATTGCGGAAACCCTGTTCGCCAGATTCAGAATATACCCGTACAGCAGGGTAAAGGCGGCGATTGCCGTCATCAGGGAAATTTTCATGGCGGATTCAAGATGCACCTGCCTGTCGGCGTTGATAACAGGGTCCGGGTGGAGCGACGGAAATATCCGCGGCACCACAAACACGAAAAACGGCACCGTCACCATGGCGAACACCAGATACGCCGACACGATCCGCTGCCGTGAAGGATTTTCACGAAGCGCCGACTCCAGGCTGAAGTAGGCGATATACACAAGCATCAGCACAATAATCGATGTCTGCCGGGGGTCCCAGTTCCAGTAGGCGCCCCATGAGAGCTTCGACCACACCGATCCGCTGAAGGTGGCAAGGACCGTGAAGAGCAGCCCTATTGCCGCGGAGTTGTGGGCGGCATGTACCAGTTCCCTGCGCTCTCCGTTCCCCGTAAACAGGAACAGCACCGAGAGCACACCGGATATGGAAAACGCCAGCACCGAAACCCACGCCAGGGGAACATGGAAGTACAGGAGCCTGCTTGACTCCCCCAGGCCCTCCGCGGGAGGGGCATAAAGAAATGCCATGGCGATCGCGGCGGGCATTACAATGTATACAAGACGGTAAATGTATTTCATAACAGTTCTACTGGTCCCCGGGGAGGAGCCGGAGGCCCTGTCCGGAGCGGAAATTTCAGTCGTGCCACACAAATTCGAACAACAGGTATGATACAGCAGTGATTGTACCTGAAAATGCAAGTAAAAAAACCATGTCCCCGGGACTGCTGAAACCCGCCCTGCCGAGGGAACGGGAGGTCCCCTGAATGACCACCCACAGTACCGGCAGGGACACCGGGAGGGAAATTACCGGAAACAGGGCACCCCGTGCTCCCGCACGGGCCACGATGGCCGCAAGAATCGTCAGTGACGATGAAAGGGCAATGCCTCCCAGAAACACATATCCCAGAAAAAACAGGGGGCTCTGTACATCAAGCTGCATGAAAAAAAGGTACACCGGGAGAATCATGCACTGCAGTACAAAAAAGAGCAGCACATTGTACAGCAGCTTTGCCGTGAACACCGCCAGGGCCGGCGAATTGAGCCGCAGAAAGAGCGATGTTCCCCGGTCCTCCTCCCGCACGAAAATATGGGCGAGGCCGCTCATGGCGGTGAAAAACATGATGACCCAGAGAATGACGGCATGGGTCTGCGGCGAAAAGGGGATTCCCCCCGCCGCAAGGCTTATGGCAAGGGTCGTGGTGAAGGCGAAGGAAAAGGAGACGCTCACGGCGTAGCGGTTCCTGAACTCGATCCTGAAATCCTTCTTTATGTGCGCTATGATTGTCTTAACCAAGAGAAATACGCTCCCCGCAGAAATCCGCCTCTTCCTTCTCGTTGGTGGCGATAATTATTATCCGTTCAGAACGGACCGACTCCAGGTAGCGGAACAGCGCTTCTTTGCCTTCGCGGTCAAGGTTGCTTCCGGGCTCGTCCAGGAGCAGGATCGGCGGTTCGCTGATAAACGCCAGGATGCACTTCAGGCGCTGCGCCATGCCGGAGGAGTACCGGGACAGCATTTTTTTTCTGTGCCCCGTAAGGCCGAACATGGCGAGAAACTCATCGGCCCTGTTCCGGAGAGTACTCCGTGAGGCGCAGGTAAATTCAATCAGCTCCTGTGCGGTGAGTTCATCGTAGAGCCGCAGTCTGGGGCTCACGTAGCCGGTTTCATGATGCCAGGGCCTCCGCAGTTCGGTATCGTCCCGAAAAAGCCGTACGGTGCCCTTCGTGGGGCGTTGGATTCCCGCGATGATCTCCAGAAGTGTCGTCTTGCCGGAACCGTTGGGCCCCGTAATCGCCAGTGACGACGGCAAGGACAGGGAAAAGGAGATGTCCCGCAACACCGCCGCGGTTCCGAAAAATTTTGTGAGTGAAGCGCCCTGTAGTGAATATTCGTTTTTTTTCATGACCGGAGATGTTGAAGAGTTGACGGATTGGCGCCGGTGTCCACACTTTGTGTGTCGCGCCGGATTCCGCAGTCCCGCTGCGGTCTGTCATAATGTCAGGGGTGCGGCGAAATGGCAATAAAAAAGCCGGCCCCGTGGTGAAAATATTGAGTATTTCAAAATATGCCTCTTTTTTGGGGGCGATACGGGAACAATGTCAGGAGGAATATGAATTTTCGGTTTGAAAATCCGGCGTCCTGGTGGCGCGGGGAGGGGGGATACCGCCAGCTGCTTCTGGTGGCGTTTCCCCTTATTCTCAGTACCGGCTCATGGAGCATCCAGCATTTCGTTGACCGGATGTTTCTCACCTGGTACAGTCCCGAAGCCGTTGCGGCGTCTATGCCCGCGGGGATACTGAATTTTACCATCCTGAGCCTCTTTATCGGGACTGCGAATTTTACCGGTACTTTTGTGGCGCAGTATTTCGGCGCCCGAAATAATGAACGGGTAGGGCCTTCAGTGTGGCAGGGGCTGTATCTTTCCGTGATCGGCACCGTGGTGTTATTGGGGATAATGCCCTTTTCCGGGGACATTTTCCGTCTCATAGGCCATGACCCCCTTGTGCAGCGGTTTGAAGCGGAATACTTCAGTGTTCTCTGCCTGGGGGCATTCCCTGTTATCGCCTCCGCCGCGCTTTCCGGGTTTTTTATCGGGCGCGGGAAAACGTGGCCCGTGATGTGGGTGAATGTAATATCCACCGCGGTGAACCTGTTTCTTGACTACTGCATGATCTTCGGGCGTTTTGGTTTCCCGGAGTGGGGTATGCGGGGCGCTGCGGTGGCCTCAGTAGTCAGCGTCACGGTGGGGTTTTTTATTTATGCCGTTCTGGTATTCCGGAAAAAACATGACACCAGATATCATACCCGGCGGGGCTGGCGTCCGGAGGGGGAGCTTTTTTCGCGCCTCATGCACTTCGGGTTTCCCAGCGGCGTGCAGTTTTTCATTGATGTGGCGGGATTCACGGCTTTTATTCTCATCATGGGACGCCTCGGTACGGTGAGCCTCGCGGCGACGAACATCGCCTTTAATATCAACACCCTTGCCTTCATGCCGATGATCGGTATCGGGATCGCGGTATCCTCCCTGGTGGGACAGAACGTGGGGCGGGGGAGGGTTGACCTCGCGGAGCGGAGCGTCTATTCGGGCTTTCATATTACCTTTGTCTATATGGCCGCCATTGCGGCATCGTATGTGCTTGCGCCGGGCATTTTTATCGCACCCTTCGCAAGGGGCTCTGACCCTTCACGGTTCCGGGAGATTGCCGCTATCACCCTGACGCTGCTGAAATTTGTGGCGGTGTATTCCCTCTTTGATACCATGAACATCATTTTTTCCAACGCGATCAAGGGGGCCGGGGACACACGCTTTGTCATGCGGGTCCTTGTGGGATTTACCTCCCTGGGGCTTGTGCTGCCGACGTATCTGATTCTTGTGGTGCTGGAAAAGGGGATTTACAGCGGGTGGTTTGTTGCAACGGGTTATGTCTGCACCCTGGGAATGATTTTCTTCCTGCGGTTCCGCGGCGGGAAATGGAAATCAATGAAGGTCATTGAAGAGACCCATCCCGCGGTTCCGCCGCTGATGACGGAGGCCCCCACGGCGGAATTCGATGTGTGAGAGCTATTTTTTACTTTTTCTGAAAAACTTATCGAAGATTAACACGAAAAATGAAAATATTGAAATAAAGGTAAGTATAAGGTCTTTGTTGTCTCCATAACTCTCATAGGTCATGGCATACATAATTAGAAGCGTGAGCAGGGTGATGAATAATATCAATATTACCGCGTCAATATCGAAGCGCTTCATCATACCGTCTTGTGTATGGTGTCATTTCGATGCAAATAGGTCTCAACGGTCTTCTTTGCGGTAATTTCGATTACCTTTGAGATAATCCCGTACACACAGATTGCTATCCCTATGGAAAATACAATTATTGCATAAAGGCCCATTCGTTTCCTCCTTTACTAATTATATTAGTATCTTTTCTGAACAATCATGTCAATAAAAATATCTGATATGGGAATAGTATTCTTCCTGCGGTTCCGCGGTGGGAAATGGAAATCCATGAAGGTCATTGAAGAGGCCCATCCCGCGGTCCCGCCGCTGATGACGGAGGCCCCCACGGCGGAATTCGATGTGTGAATTCCCCGAGGTAGGATAATTTTCCTTATTTATTATTCCAGTTTTGCGAAAAAAGCTGCATTTCAGGTTGATACCATTTTAATCGTAATTGGTGTATATACATGAATCTGCTTGACAGAGATATATTGAAAGCATAGATTTTAGCAATGGATATACAGGAAAAAGTCCAGTACTGGCTTGACATGGCTGGTTACGATCTTGATACAGCAAAAACAATGCTTAGTACCGGCAGATATCTTTATGTCGGTTTTATGTGTCATCAGGCTGTGGAAAAATCCCTGAAAGCATACTAATTGTAAAACAGACTGAGGATTATTTTATATGGATCAATCAGTTATTAATAAAGTGAAGCAGTTTGCCGGAATAGTAAAACAGGCAATGCCGGTAAAAAAAATAATTCTGTATGGCTCATATGCCCGTGAATCTGAACACCCCGGGAGTGATATTGATATTGCGGTTATCGTTGACAGAATAGACGGTGACTATCTTGAATTAAGCGCCAAACTGTACGAAATGGTCAGGGACATTGATGTCCGAATTGAACCTGTTTTACTCAATGAGAATTTGGATAAAAGCGGATTTATTGAGAGCATTATGAAATACGGCAGGGAGATTCATTAAAAAAAATCCTTACCCTCGAATTATATTTTCTTCTTTGAGCATTTCCAGCCATGACAGAGGCCCCCACGGCGGAATTCGATGTGTGATCCCTTTTGTTTTCTCACTGTTGTAAGCAGTTATTTCCTCATGCTCCTTATTGTATTCAGGTATTCTGCCATCGTCTTTTGAGGGAATAATTATATTCAACGCAATACGTCACTTTGACGGTGTGCCGTTCGAAATGGTAGTAGTCCGGACTTCCGGCAGGACCTTTACCATGGAAAGGCCCCGGCTCACCATGGTCCGTTTGCCCAGGAGATCGGTGACCCTCCGAATGGAATCGATTTTCATCCATTCCTGCATGTTTGTAAGGGGCTGCACATTATAATGATAGGGCTTTGCGGGAATTAATTCCCCTTCCGGGAAACCCATATATTTTGCCCTCACAGAACAGGTGCGAATCAGAATACCTTTTTCGTCCACCGGCATATCACAAATATTCTGACGGAATTCCTTTGTATAGGACCTGAAATAATCCTCCGCATTGGAGGTGTACAGGACCCGTATGGGAACACCCAGACTCCGCACGGCATCGTTGATGCTCATAAATGTTTTTGTGCCGTTGAGATTGCCCGGCACAGCCCGGATGCGCCCCTGTTTTACAAGGGTTCGTATATAGTCATAGTCTGCGGGCTGATCAACGAAGGTTTTCAGTTTATGCCTGCGGGTCAGTCGCTCCAGTGTTCTGAGGCGTTCCGGAACCGGTGACCATGCATGTGTGCCAGTGGCGATGTAATAGGCTTTTATAATTGTGGCGTAATCGGGATCTTTTTGAAAATGGTCCCTGATTATCTTCAATGATGCTCTTTTATCCTTCCGTATCCATAAATTGCGGAATGTTTTATAATCAGGAGAAATATCAATGAAATGAAGATGTATCCTGTTTATGCCCACCACGACCGGATCAAAATCCATAAGATATGCGTACTCGCTCCGCGCCCAGGCGATAAAGGTGAAGTTCTGATCAGTTCCGACGCCCACATATCCCCCTCCCAGATTTTTAATTGAATCATAAAATAGATCAATACGGTTTTCGTTGGAAGAAGGATAGTGGGGAGCGGTAAGACCGCGATTTTTCGGCAGAACGTCAAATTCCAGCTGTTTTAAGGAAGTCCATTTATTAGTTATATCAGCAGT